>JAJXSP010000084.1 GCA_021784515.1 Myxococcales bacterium
CAGGCGCATGCGCAGCCGCGGCCGCGTGTCGCGGAACACCGTCGGTCCCGCCGGTGCGACCACGTGCTCGGCGGACGCCGCGACGACCGCCTGCTCCTCCTGCGGGCGCGCCGGCCGGGGCGGGGCCGGCTGCTGGAACGCGATGCCGACGTCGACGCGCACTCCGCCGTCGCCCGGCCGGTAGTCGCACCCGACGGCGAGCCCCACCTTCGTCGTGACCGCCCAGCGCACCGCCCCGCCGAGGATCCACCCGTCCGGGCGCAGCAGCGCGTCCGCCACCGCCTCGGTGCGCCACGGCCCCGCCAGCGAGACCGCCGCGCCGACGTTGGGCCCGACGGAGACGTCATCGAATGCCACCTCGGCGCCCGCCACCGCCGAAACGTGCACGCGCGAAAACGGTTCGAACGTGGCGATCGCGCGCACGGCCGTCGAGGGGCCGCGGTTGATGCGGTCGACCACCGCGTCGACGGCGAACGTCGCGCGCAGGCGAGCCACGTCGAGGAGGGGCGCCTTCACCGCCGCGGTCACCATCAGTGCCCACTGGCGCCAATCACCAGGCTGCCCGCAGTCGCGCAGCGCGAGCCCCGCCTCCACGGGACCGAGGCCGATCACCATCGACACCGGGGCGGGGGCGAACTGCAGCGCCGTCCCGGCGACGTAATCGACCGCCACCTCGGTGCCGATCTGCCCGCCGCCGAGCCCCTCCACGTCGGCGCTCGGCACGTCGAGCACGCCCGTCTCGCCGGCGCGCGCCGGAAAGGGGCCCCCCCGAGCTGCGCCCGCCGCGAGCAGCGACGCGGCCGCGACTGCTCCGGCCCAGCAGCGCGCCGCCGTGGCGGGCCTGGCCGGTGCTTGGCACCGGCATGTCAAATCTGCGCCTTCCGGGACGCGCCCTCACCGGCGCACGCCCTCATTTCGAGAGAGACGGCAACAATAGAAAGGGCGTGGTGCACGCGCACCACGCCCTCGAGTGGAACCGTGGTTGCGGCTACTTGTTGTGGCAGGAGCGGCAGAGCCCGCTCGCCACCGTATTGTCCACGCGCGCGAAGTTCGCGAAGCCGTACTTGTTGTGCGGCTCGTGGCAGCTCGAGCACTCGATGCCGAAGTTGGTCTGCCCGCCCGCGGCGTTCGGGATCAGGTTGATCGCGGCGCCATTGCGCCCGTCGCTCGCCGGCGAGTCCGTGCACCAGCCCGTCGCGCTCGTGCAGCCCGCGTTCGTCGCCTTGAAGTAGTTGCCGATATTGTCGTCGGCGGTCGCCTTGCTGTCGGAGTTGTTGTACCCGGTCTGGCCGGCGTACGGAATGCTGACCGGGTGATTGCCACCCATGTTGCCGCCCACTCCGATGACCTTGGCCGCGTCGATCAGCTTGCCGTTCGCGTCCGTGTAGCCATTGATGTTCTCGAGGCCGGCGATCACGCCCTTCTGGCCGCCGCCCGCGTTGGACACGTCGCCGATCGCCACCGAGCCGTCGTGGCAGCCCAGGCAGCGCTTCGACCCGCCGCGCACCGTCGTCGGGAGCGGCGTGCCAGCGGTGGTCGCCGTCAGCGCGTTCCCGTCCAGGTCGTTGCCCCAGTTGGCGACGTTGTTCGCCGTCGCGGTGTGGTTCCAGAGGAGCTGCGTCGATTGGGCCTGGTGCGGCGTATGGCAGTACTTGCAGATCTGGTTGTCCACCGAGTTGTGGACGGTCGCCGCGCTGCTCGACGATAGGTCGTGCGCCGAGTTGCGGATCCCGGGCGCTGCCATTGCCGCGGCTGGCAGCAGCGTGGCGAACAGGGTCCCTCTGAAGAAGCTTCGCATCGGTGTCCTCCTTTTGGGGCGCGGCCCGACCCGTGAGTCTCGCAGGCGGGTTCAGCGCGCACGCCCTGCAACCAGAGCGCCAGCCCTTCGATGCGAAGAGGAGCGGGGGCCTCCTTCCCAAGCTGGGTGTTTTGACCTCCTGCTGCGCCATTAGACGCACTCCCACACCCACTAGCGGGCCGACGTGGCCCGAGGGGTGGCGGCCGGAGCGGACGGCTTGCCCGCCGAATCCTCCAGCTTCGTGTTGAACAGCTCGTAGACGTTGATTCGCGAGACGAACTCGTTGCAGACGTAGATGCGATTCGTCTTCGGCTGGATGGCGATGCCGCTCGGGATGTCGAAGTACTCGATCCGCTGCGCGTAGCCGCCGAAGAACATCAGCGCCTGGAACTCGCGATTGAAGATCTGGACGTTCGAGTGATCGCCGTCGACGACGTAGAAGTTGCCGAACCCGTCGAAGGCGAGCCCCTTGATGCGCGCGAAGAAGCCCGGCCCGTCGCCGCCCTCGCCGAACTTGCGAATGAACTTCCCGTCGGGGCCGAAGACCTGGATGCGGAAGTTCATCGTGTCGGCGACGTACACGTTGCCGTCGTGGTCGAGCGTCAGGTAGGTCGGGAAATAGAACTGCCCCTCGGCTTCGCCTTTCGCCTTTCCCGCCTGCGCCGAACCCAGGTCGAAGAGGAACTTCCCATCGAGGCTGAAGGCCCGCACGCGATGATGTTCGCTCTTCTTGTTGGAGGAATCCGAGACGTAGATTACACGCCGCGCGCGATCGATCGCCAGACCGGTCGGTCGTTCGATTTGATTGCGACCAATCGAGCGCAGCCGGTCCCCTTTCTTGCTGAATACGATGACCTGCTGACCGCCCGAGTCGGAGACGTAGACGTTCTCGTCCGCGTCGAGGGCGACGTTGAAGGGCTTTCCCATCGTCTCGTCGCCGGCGAACATCTTGAGGCTCTGCTTCTCGAAATCGGCGATGAGGACGTGGGCCTGTCCGAGGTCGGCGATGTAGAGGCGTTGCCCGTCGTCGGAGAGCGCCAGCCCCATCGGCTGCATCAATCCCGGGTCCTTGCTGTTGCCCAGCAGCGCGCGCTTGAATCGCCCCCAGCCCGTATGGTCGAGGTCGTCGGCGGTGCGGAATGCGGTGACGAACTTGATGCGCGGCGGGTCGGGCGGATCCGGCCAGACCACCGGCTTGCCGATGGCGTGCGGAGCGCAGCCGAGGGTGGAGAGCGCGATGCCGAGAGCGGCGACGATGAGCCCGAATCGCATGCAATGCCTCATTTGGAGCCGTTCGCCTTTGGCGGCGGGCTCGCCGGCGACGGCGCCGGTCGCCGTCGCTTGGTGATGTCCTTCAGCTCGGGGTGCTTTCCGGTCCGGTCGCCGTGGCACCAATCGCAAAGCTCCACCGTCGTGTCACCGAAGCGCAGGAGCTTGGCGCTGTCCGAGCCATGGGGGTTGTGGCAGCTGGCGCAGGAGAAGTCGCGGTCGAGGTTGTGTGGGTCGGGACCGCCCGTGATCTTGTGTCCCGAGCTGAGCAGGTTGGTGACGTGATAGCCGTCCTTCTTGTCCACGTGGCAGGACTGGCACAGCTCGTTCACCGGCTGGAGCAATTGAAAGCGATTGGCGGTGCCGTGCGGGTCGTGGCACACCGTGCAGCCATATCGCTCGAGGGCGGCGTGCTTGTTCTTGCCGGTGTCCATCGGCTTGTGGCAGGCGTAGCAGACCACCTTCCCCTCGCCCTTTTTCAAATTGAACGGGAAATCACTGCCGTGCTGGTCGTGGCATTCCGTGCACTTTCCTTCGGCGACCGGCTTGTGGACGAATGCCCTTCCGGTGATGTCGTCGGAGTGGCAGCCGAGGCAGAGGTCCTTGATCGTCGCGGCGCGCAGCAGCGTCGGGTTGTCGCCGCTATGGGGGAAATGGCAGCCGGTGCAGTCGCCGAGGCGGACCGCGCCGTGGACGTAGGGAGTCGTGTCGAGACGGTCGTGGCATCCGTAGCACAGCTCGGGCGGCGGCTTCTGGAGCAGCTTGCGATTGGGGCCGCCGTGGCCGCGCACGTGGCAATCCTGGCAATCGCCGTTTTCGACCGGGTTGTGGACGTCCTTCTTCGACAGGTCCACGCGCTTGGACGGCCCCGGCCGGTCGAGCCCCGCGCGCGCCTTCACGTCGTGGCAGATGAGGCAGAGCTTCGCTCCGTCGGCGCGCAGCTGCTTCGGGGCGGCGTCGCTGGCGTGGGGCTCGTGGCACTCGAGACAGCGCCCCTCGAGGACGGGGACGTGCTTGACGTGATCCTTGGCGATCACCTCGAGCTTGTGGCAGGAGAGGCAGAGCGTGGCGCGCGGGGCGATGAGCAGCGGCGCCTCCTTCCCCGCGTGCGGACTGTGGCACCCGAGGCAGCGCCCCTTCTTGACCGCGGTGTGGACCGATTTCCCCTCGGGAGCGGGGTGGCAGTCCTGGCAGACCTCGACGACGGTGGCCTTGGCGAGGAGCTTGGGATATTGCGAGCCGTGCGGGTCGTGACAGGCGGTGCAGCCGCTCGAGGTGATCACCGGGTGGAGCGCCGTCTTGTCGGTGACGTCGTGGCAGTCGAGGCAGAGCTTCGGCTCCTCGCTCGCCAGCGCCCAGCCCTTCACCGCCGGCAGCTTGCACTTTCCCGGCTTGTCCGACGGCTTGTGGCAGGTGTCGCAGCCGCTCGCCAGCGCGCCGTGCCGCTCCTCCTCCTTGCGCTCGACGATCGCCTTGTGGCAGGGCTCGCAGGTCGCGCTGTCCGAGAGGTCGGGCCCCTTGGCGCCGCCGTCCGGCCCCTCCGCCCGGGCGTCGACCGCCAGCACCACCGCAACGCACGCCACGAGCAGCGCCGACGACGCCGCTCGCGCACGCGCCACCGTCGGGCGCGGAGCCCGCTGAGCGTCGATCTCTCGCCTCTCGTTCCAGGGCACTGACACGGCGCGCAGTTCCTGCCGGCGTTGACGTCGGCCAAGGCGCTATCAGCAACGGCCATGCCCGGACGCGGAGCACGCGCGCGCCCTGCGCACGACGTGGCCGGTGCCCGGCTGCGCTCCTGCCGGAAACCGGGCAGTCGACCGCCGTGCGCGCAAGTCGTGCGACAGGGCGCCGGGGAGAGAGGGGGCGGCGCACATTCGGCGCTTGTCCGGTATCAGCCAGCGGCTGGTCTCCGGCCCCCTGTCGGAGGATTCCAACAGCGGGATCGGTATTTCTGATTACCGGGAACTCGGGGGACCCGTGGGTGCGTGAAACGGCGGTTGGTTGCGCCATTTAGCCCAGCTCGGCCGCCTCGCGGACAGGCGGAGCGGCGTAATGGGTAATCGCATGGGCTGCATGGGACTCCAATGGGTATTCCGGCTCGCACGGCTGTCGTCGTCCGAGGGAGCGTGGCGGATCCGCCGGGTGGGACACGCACGGCGGTCGATGGGTTGGCGAGCGCCCGTAAGGGAGCCGGGCGCCTGACCTGCGAGCCCCCACCCGCCGATCGGGCGCCAAGATTTCGCGGGCACGTCCCTTGTAGACGGCCCCGCTGCGGCGGTCGTCCGACCGTCGACCGGTTTGGCAACCCTTCGGACAGGGTGTGACCCATGAAGAGACGAGCGAAGGACCCCGAGTACAAGTTCCACTGGCTGAGGACCGTGCTGGTGTTGACGATCGTGCTGGCGACCGCCGGCACCGCGTCGGCCCAGATCAGGAACTCGAAACACGACTTTTCGAGCTCCGGAAACGGGGGAATCTGGGCAAGTCAGAACATCAACGAGATCTGCATCTTCTGCCATATTCCCCACCACGCGCTGTCGACCCAGTACGTCTGGAACCGCACCCTCACCCAGCAGGACTACCTCCTCTATACGTCGTCGTCGATGAAGGCGACGCCCAGCCAGCCGACCAACGTCTCACGGCGCTGCCTGTCGTGCCACGACGGCTCGACGGCGGTCGACGCATTCAACTCCGGCCGCGGCGGTCCTCCACAGATGATGGCGCTCGGCGACGTCTATTATCCGGGCAGCCCCTGGGGCGCCGGCGGCGCCAACATCGGCGGCAACTACAAAGGCAACCTCAACGTCAACAACCTGAGCGATGACCACCCGGTGTCGTTCATCTTCGACGCCGCGCTCGCCGCCAAGCACGACGGCGACCTCCAGGATCCGGGCAAGCTCGCCTATCCCCTGCCGCTGTACAACAACCGGCTGGAGTGCCCGACCTGCCACGAGGTCCACAACTCCAACACCGCCGACGGCGGCAAGTTCTTCCTGCGGGTGACGCTCGACACCAGCTCGCTCTGCCGGAACTGCCACCTGAAATAGGGGCCTCCCAATCGAAGGGGAGGCCCGGTAGCCCGGCCTCTCGAATCGGTTGCTGGTTGCTCCATTCGAACAAGAGAGGAATGCCGATGCGCGCAATCTTCAAGAACGTCTCGCTCGTCGCGGTCACCGCCGCGGCGCTCGCGGGCTGCAACACCACCACCCCGATGGGCGGTGGCAATGGCGGCGGCCCCAATCCCATCAACGAGCCCTCCACTGTCGGGTCGTTCGCCCCGACGGGCAAGGCGCTCAACTACCCGGTCCGCATCGCCACGGTCGCGGACACGGTGTTCGTCAGCGACGCGCTCGCCAATCAAGTCCTGATGTACCAGGGCGGCCAGGTCGTCTCGGCCATCGTCGGCCTCGACCAGCCGCTCGGCCTCGCCGTCGCGGGCGACTCGCTCTACGTCGGCAACCGCGGCCGCGGCGATGTGGAGGTCTACTCGCTCGGCCAGCGCAAGTACGTGCGCAGCCTCGGCGGCGTCGGCGCCTTCCTGATGCCGACCGCGATCGCGGTCGCCGACGACGGCACCGTGTTCGTCGTCGACGCCAAGGTGAACGTCGTGAAGAGCTTCGCCCCCGACGGCGGCGCCGGCGCGACCATCGGCTCGGCCGGCAAGGGCGACGGGCAGTTCAACTTCCCGATCGGCGTCGCGGTCGACGGCAAGCGAATCGTGGTCGGCGATCAGGGCAACAACCGCGTCGTGATCTTCGACCGCAGCGGCAAGTTCGTGCGCAGCTTCGGCGGCGAGGTGACCGGCGGCGGCAGCCGCGACGACTACCGCGGCCACTTCACCAGCGTCGCGGCCGTCGCCCTCAATGGCAACGACATCTATGTGCTCGACTCCGCCCACGCCTACGTGCAGGTGCTCGACGAGCTCGGCACCTCGAAGGCATTCCTCGGGACGTCCGGCGATTGCGGCAGCTGCATCAAGCTGGGCCTCGACATCACCATTGACGCGAAGGGGAACGTGCTCGCCACCGACCCCGAGAGCCGCCGCTTTGTCAACCTCTCGACGGTGGTGAGGTAGAACCATGAGAGCCAATCACATCAGGACCGCGGTCGCGCTGGCGCTGTCCGCCCTGGCCGGAAACGCGCTCGCTGCGCCCCAGGCTCCGCACGACTTCGCCAATGGCGTGACCTGCAACTCCTGCCACATCCCGTTCGGTGGCCAGGCCGCCGCGCTCGTCACCTCCGCGGCGACGGGCGGCGACGCCAACTCGCTCACCGACGCCAACCAGGGCTTCACCTACGCGGCCTTCGTCGGCGCCACCGTCACCTTCACCAGCGGCGCGAATCAGGGCCAAAGCCGCACCATCGCGGACAACACGGGAACCACGATTGCGTGGAACGGCGTGAACGGCGTCAGCGGCAAGCAGCTGCCGAACCCCGTCGCTCCCGGCGACGGATACACGGTGAGCCGCCCGAAGAACATTCAATCGACGGCGACCGGCGGCACCGACATTTCGATGACCGACACCACGCAGACGTGGACGCCGAGCCTTTTTGTCGGCGGCACGCTGCTCTTCACGTCGGGCGCGAACGTCAATGAGGTGGTCACGATCACCGCCAGCCTGTCGAACTCGGTGCAGTGGGCCACCCCGCTGCCGGCGCCGGTCGCCCCGGGCGACGCCTACACTCTCAACCAGGTCAGCTACGAGGACATCCAGGTCAAGTGCCTGGCCTGCCACAACCCGAACGGCCGCGCGCCCTCGACGGTGCGGCTGCACTACTCGGACGTCGGCGCGGTGGGCTGCGGCAAGTGCCACGATCCGCACAACCTGCCCGGCAATAGCGGCTATGGCCTGCAGCAGTCGCCTTATGGCAATTTGATCCGCAATGACATCCGCACGCCGCGGGGCTACAACGTCACCGCCACCTACGACCCGAACGGCGGCGTGACCCGCCTCGTCACCGCCGACGGCAAGGGCGTGTGCCAGGTCTGCCACACCAAGACCTCGATCTTCCAGTACGGCAAGGCGTGGCCGGATTCGGCGAGCCACCACAATTACCAGGACGCCAATCAGGCGCCGCAGGGCTGCCAGACCGCCGGCTGCCACACCCACGACAAGACCTTCAATACCGCCTCGCAGGGGGCGCACTTCGACGCGACGGCGGCGGCGTACAGCGACCACGGCTTCACCCAGGCCTGCTTCCGCTGCCACACCAGCAATGGCTATCGCGATTACATCGGCGCCGACGGCAGCCCCGACAATCACCTCTCCGGCACCTTCATGACCGACGGCAACAACCCGGTGCTGTACCCGTACGGCCCGCAGAAGTGCGAAACCTGCCACAATGGCGCGGCGGACGCCCTCGATAGCGTGATGTTCGTCTCGGGCTTCCAGTACGCCGGCCTGAACAAGCAGACCGCCATTTGCGCCCAGTGCCACCAGGGCCGCGAGTCGACGGTCAGCGTGAGCAAGTCGTTCGCCGTCGCCCTCGATACGGTCAATGCGAAGGCGGTCGTCGAGCTGGCGACTACCGGCAACGTGGATTCGCTCGCCGGCACGACGCTGCTCGCCGCCCCGGGCGTCGCGTGGACGCCGAGCGCGTGGAAGGCGGGAACGCCCGCGGGCAACAGCTTCTTCGTGCTGTTCACCTCGGGCGCGCACCTCGGCGCCTATCGCCAGATCGTCGACAACACGGCGAACTCGTTCAGCTGGAAGACTCCGCTGGCCAGCTCGGTCGGCGCGAACGAGAAGTTCGTCGTCGTCAATGCCGGCCTGAGCGGCTCGATGCCGCTCGATACGGCGGTCACCGCGGGCTTCGTCAATTCGCACTACCTTGCCGCCGCCGCGATGCTCTTCGGCCGCGACGCGAAGGTCGCGTACGAGTACCCGAACCCGGTGACCTACACCAAGACCGGCGCGGTCAGCGCGAACATTTCGCCCAAGCCGGCCAACGTCGTGGCCCCGCCCGGCTCGCCTTCGTACAGCCCGAAGAACCGGCACGGCGTGAATTACGACGATTGCACCAGCTGCCACAATCAGCACTCGCTCGAGATCAAGGTGCAGGTGTGCGGCAACTGCCACGCGAAGGAGGACGGCACTCCGGTCGCGACGCTGGACGAAATCGAGAATGGCTACCAGTACGGCTTCTGGGGCGATCCGGACGGCGACGGAATGGAAGAGGGCATCAAGCCCGAGATCTACGGCCACCTCGACCAGAACGGCAACCGCACCGGCGCCTACCCGGACGGCATTCTCGACGTGCTCTTCAAGGGCATCCAGACCTACGCTTCGACCGTCATGCCGGACGGCGCGGCGACCTACCCGATCTGCTACAAGAGCGCGGCCTACCCCTATTGGTTCTACGACAATGGCACGGGCGGCGGCATCGCCGGCAACGGCGTCTGCGAGGCCGGCGAGGCGGTGAATGCGAACCAGTACAAGAAGTTCACTCCGCGCCTGATGAGGGCCTGCTACAACTACAACCTTTTCATGCGCGAGCCGGGCGCCTGGGCCCACAACCCGCGCTACGCGGTCGAGCTGGCCTACGACGGAATCGCCGACCTCACCGCGGCTCTGCCCTGCGCCAACCAGGTCGGGGCCACGACACCCAACAACGGGTATTCGTATAGAGCGCAGCGGACCGTCAGTACCCGCGTCACCAACGGCGCCATCGAGAGCAGCCACTTCGACGCGGCGGGCGGTCCGTGGCAGAACGCCATGTTTGTCGGCGGCGGCGCGGTCAAGTACCCGTGCCTCCGTTGCCACGGCGCGCAGCAGGGCTTCGAGACCTACTGGAGCAGCGCGGATCCGTTCAACCAGACGGCCGTCGAGTTCCAGAACGGCGTGACGCCTGTGCTCGGAATGCAGTGCTACACCTGCCACACGCCGAAGCCGGGCGACGCGGACATGAAGACCCTGCGCGACATGACCACCGACTTCGCCGGCGGCGTGCGCTCGCCGGGTCACTGGGGCGGCGGTCTGCTCGGGCCGCCCAGCACGGTCGTCCTCGACGGGACGAAGTTCTCCGACAAGAAGTCGATGATCTGCTCGAGCTGCCACATGGGTCGCGACGTCAACGGCGTCGGCGTCGACCAGTACCTCGCCGGCGTGTGGAACGACATCGACATCCCGGGCAGCCCCTTCACCGGCACGAGCTCGATCAGCAACAACGGTGGCCTCATCCAGGTCAGCGGCCTGCCGAAGTACCAGGGCCCCGGCGCCTGGGGCACGCCGAACAACTGGCTGTTCGACGCGGGCAAGAACACCTGCCTGGCTGTCGGCAGGTTCGTCACCGTCTCGGGCTCGGCGAACTACAACGGCACCTGGTCGATCGCCTCCTGCACCGATGGCGTGGCGACGCTCAACAAGGCATACGTCGCCGACGAGGCGTCGGTGAGCTGGTCGGCCTTCGCGGCGGGCACCAGGACCATCCACGACGCGCAGGGCGGCGCCAACGTGTGCGGCGGCAACTGCGGCGTTGGCTACCAGTACCCGGGCAAGACCTACGCGGGCCTGAAGCTCCACGGCGCGGCGAAGATCGACTGCATCGGGTGTCACCAACCGAAGAGCAGCCGTCACTCCATGCAGGTGGCCGAGGCAGCGGCGGCGGGCGGCTGCAATGGCAACGGTTGCCACAACGGCATCGACGCGACGAACTACGGCGCGATCTCCAACGCCAACCGGAACCTCGCCATGGGCGGCGGCTACGATGGCGATCCGGCCACCACGACGCTGTCCGCCGAGCTGACCGCCTTCGGCAACCGCCTGGGCGCGGCGATCAACACCTACACCCTCGCGACGGTCAACCGTGGCTTCTGCCTCACCGGCCTTCCGAGCCACGGTCAGCAGCTCTATTACGTGCCGGCCCTCGGCAACAACACCGGCGTTTGCACCCCGGCCGACATCCAGGCCGCCAAGGTGTGGGCGACGGCGCCGTTCGCCTGGGATGCGAAGCTGGTTCGCGCCCTCTACAACCTCAGCATGGGGTGGCAGGACCAGGACAACGGCGCGTGGGCGCACAACTTCGACTACGTCGCCGAGCTGCTCTACGACTCGATCGTCGACCTGGGCGGCGACACGACCGGCCTCACCCGCCCGTAGCAATCCCCCCTCCCGCAGCGTCTCCGCAGTCGGAACCGGGTCACCGAGGTGGCCCGGTTCCCTCTCTCTCCGCTCCCCAACTGCCTCGGCCGTCGGCGTGTGGTCGCGCACGCATTGCGTCGCTCCCGCACTCGTCCGCAAGAAGTTCTCGGCGCGCGAGCGTACGCGACGGCCCTTTTCCTCCCTCGTAGCTGACCGCCGCCATTCCCGAAGGCGCTGCCCGGGCGGGGATCCGCCTCTCCGGGCGCTCGGTCTGCCGGAAGGGCACGGCGGTTGCTCGGCGCCCGAGCGCGTTGAATGCGTCCGCACACACTCCCGAGGCGCGATCGAAGGGGCGAATCCGCGGGTCGCCGTGGCAGCGCCTGTCGGGCAGCATGCGCGCGCGCATCCTCCTGCCGACCGCGCTCCTGTTCGCGCTGACGCTGGCGGCGATGGGCGCCGGCGCGGTTCAGCTCTACGGCGCTGACATGGACAACGGCCAGCACGAGCGCGCGGAGCTGTTTGGCGGCATGGTGGCCGGCGGGCTCACGACAATGATGCTGGAGGGCGGCCACGCGCAGGTGCCGGACCTCCTGCGCGTCATGGCAGGCCACCGCCGCGACGTCGACACCATCAGCCTCGTCCGGCCCGACGGCGAGGTGCGCTTCTCGTCGCGGCCGGCGCTCGTCGGCACCCGGCCATGGCCCCGCGTGGCCGACTTCGACCAGCAGACCCTCGTCGCGCACCCGTCGAGCGACCCGAGCCAGTACGCGCTGGTGCAGCCGATCGCCAACGCCCAGGGCTGCCACCGCTGCCACTCGGCGGACGCCGGCGTCAACGGCTACCTCGACGTGCGCTTCTCGCGGCGGCTCGTGACGGACGCCAAGCTGCGCCTCGCCCGCACCCTCGCGATGGCGGGCCTCCCGGCGCTGGCGGCGCTGCTCGCGATCGCCTGGTGGCTGCTCGGGCGCGAGGCGGTGCGGCCGCTCAAGCGCATCGTCGCGACGATGCGGCGCGCGGAGAGCGGCGAGCTGTCGGTCACCGCCGACGAGGGGCGCCCCGACGAGCTGGGCGTCGCGGCGCGCGGCTTCGACGCGATGCTGGCGGCGCTGCGCCGGAGCCAGGAGCAGGTCGAGGCGCTCTACCGCGAGCACATGGTGCGCGCCGATCGCTTCGCCAGCGTCGGCGAGCTGGCCGCCAACCTGGCGCACGAGATCCGCAACCCGCTCGCCGGGCTCTCGGGCGCGCTGGAGCTGCTCGCCGAGGACCTGCGCGACTCGCCCCAGAAGGGCGAGGTGGTGGCCGAGATGCGCCGCCAGGTGGAGCGGCTCACGCACATCATGGACAGCCTGCTCTCGTTCGCGCGGCCGCCCAAGGTGCGGCTGCGCTCGACGGACGTGAACCGCACCCTCGACCAGGTGCTGTTCCTCGTCGGCAAGCAGCCCCGCAAGGGCAACCAGCGGCTCGACGTCGACCTCCACCTCGCGCCCGACCTCCCCGAGGCGCTCGCCGACCCGGCGCAGGTCCAGCAGGTGTTCCTCAACCTGTGTCTGAACGCGGTGCAGGCGATGAACGGCACGGGCGGGATGCTGACGGTGCGGAGCTACTGCGCCGACAGCCTGATCGTCGTCGAGGTGGCCGACACGGGGCCCGGCATCCCCGCCGAGGTGCGGCCCCACATCTTCAAGCCCTTCTTCACCACCAAGCGCAACGGCACCGGCCTCGGCCTCGCGATCTCGGCGCGCATCGTCGCCGACCACGGCGGCCAGATCGACTGCCAGTGCCCTTCGTCGGGCGGCGCGGTGTTCTCGGTGAAGTTGTTGCCCGCGTCCGTGGCGTCGGAGAACCAGCACTCATGAGCGACACAACCTACCGCGCCCTCGTCGTCGACGACGAGCGCCTCATCCGTTGGTCGGTGGGCGAACGGCTCTCCCGCTCCGGCTACTCGGTGGACTCGGCCGACTCGGGCGAGGAGGCGCTGGAGAAGATCACGGCCGCGCCGCCCGACCTCATGCTGCTCGACGTGCGCCTGCCCGGGATCGACGGCCTCACCACCCTCTCGCGCGCCCTCGTCATCCACCCGGATTTGATCGTGCTGATGATGTCGGCGCACAGCTCGGTCGATACCGCCGTCGCGGCGATGAAGCAGGGGGCGATCGACTTCCTCGTCAAGCCGTTCCCGCTGCAGGCGCTCGACGCCGCCGTCGAGCGCGCGCTGACCACGGCGCAGGCGCGGCGCCAGATCGCCTCGCTCACCGCCGAGCGGCGGGGCGAGAACACCGCCAGCGGGATCATCGGCGACTCGGCGCCGATGGCGCAGGTGCGCAACACCGTCGCGCGGCTCGCCGCGAGCGAGACCACCACCGCGCTGATCGAGGGCGAGAGCGGCGCGGGAAAGGAGGTCGTGGCGCGCGCCGTCCACTTCTCGAGCGCGCGCGCCGACCGACCCTTCATGCAGGTCAACTGCGCGGCGCTGGTCGACCAGCTCCTCGAGAGCGAGCTGTTCGGGCACGAGCGCGGCGCCTTCACCGACGCGCACACCCAGAAGCGCGGGCTCGTCGAGACGGCGGCCGGCGGCTCGGTGTTCCTCGACGAGATCGGCGACCTCCCGGCGAGCGGCCAGGCGAAGCTGCTGCAGCTCCTCGAGCGCAAGACGTTCCGTCGGGTGGGCGGCGTCACGGAGCTGCGGGCCGACGTGCGCATCCTCGCCGCGACGAACGTCGGCCTCGAGCAGCGCGTCACCGAGGGGCGCTTCCGCGCCGACCTCTTCTTCCGCCTCAACGTCGTGCGCATCCAGGTGCCGCCGCTGCGCGAGCACCCGGAGGACGTGCCGCTCCTCGTCGCCCACTTCGTCGCGCGCTTCAACCACGACATGCGGCGCCAGGTGCGCACGGTGACGCCCGAGGCGATGGAGCTGCTCTCCGCCTATCACTGGCCGGGCAACGTGCGCCAGCTGCGCAACGTGATCGAGCGCGCCTTCATCCTTTACGCGAGCGCCGAGGAGCTGCGGCCCGAGCACCTGCCGACGGAGCTGCGCGATCCGAAACAGTCGGCGCGCCCCGAGCGGCCGCGCGACGAGCCGATCGAGCTGGAGGCCGTCGAGAAGAAGCTCATCGCGCAGGCGCTCGACAAGTCGAGCGGCAACCAGTCGAAGGCGGCGCGCCTCCTCGGCGTGAGCCGCGACACCCTCCGCTACCGGATGCGCAAGCACGGCCTGTTCTAGTCGGCGCACGGTGGCGCCGGGTCGTCATGCACTTGACGCGACCCGGCGCGTGGATTTGGCAAATTCGTCTGATTCCGATTGGTTGGCGCTTGGCCCTGCCGCTGCACTGCCCGGTCGGCGATGGAACCGCCCGCCAGCCTCCGCCCCGTCCTCTTCGCCTTCGTCTCCGCGATCTGCCTCGCCCCCGCACCCACCGCGGCCGAGCCGCGCTGCCTCGGCGACGATGACCTCTGGGATCGCTCGACGCCGGTCGAGGGTAGCTCCGCCCTCTGCCTCGGCTGCCACGACGGCACGGTCGCGCGCGCGGTGAGCCACGACCAGATCGGCCCGGGCGGCAGCGACTCGCACCCGATCGGCGTCTCGTACTTCGCGGCTCAGGCGCGCCGTCGGACCGCGCTGCGCTCGCTCGGCGAGATCGCCCCGCAGCTCATCCTGCCCGACGGCCGGGTCGAGTGCGTGACCTGCCACGACGCGACCTCGCGCCGGCCGTCGCTGCTGGCGATGACGAACCAGGGCAGCGCGCTCTGCTTCGGCTGCCACCGGCTGTAAGGCGCCCGGCCGAAATAATGTCGCCATTCTCGGCGGTCGAGGCGCCCGATCTGGCGAGGCGCGAGGAGAGAGCTTGCTCTCTGCAAGTGACCGACGAGCAACGAAGCCGGGCGGGATGGATCGGCAGCCCAGTTGGCGAGATTATTTCGGCCGGGCGCCTAATGTGAGGGAGGACGCTACTCGACGAGGTTGGCGATCTTCGCCTCGACCTCGGCTCGGTTGTCGGGCTGCGACTTGAGGTAGCGCTTGTAGAAGCGGATCGCGAGCTGCCCCTTGCCCATCTTTTCGTAGGCGAGGCCGACGTTGTAATCGAGGATCGGCGTCGGTTGGAGCTCGTTCGCCTCGCGAAACTCCTCTACCGCCGTCGCGTAGTCGCCGCTCTCGAAGGCGGCGTTGGCCTTCGTGAAGTGAGCGACCGCCTGCTCGGAGACGCCGCCCTGGCCCTTGGCGGCGGGTGGGGTCTCGCGCTCGGGGGCATCGCGACGGGCGGGCTGCTCGCGAGGGGCGGGCTGCTCGCGAGGGGCGGGCTGCTCGCGCATGACCGGTCGCTCGTCGGGGGCGGCCGCGAACGCTCGCGGAGGCGGCGTCTCGTCGGAGGCGCGCTCGGTCGTGCCGTCGAGGCACGCGCCCAGCGTGCGCATGCATTCGCCCGCACACTCGAGGCTCGCCTGGCGCAGGAGACCGCTCGCGTCGTGCGAGTGATCGCACTCCCACTCGCAGCGGTGCGATCGGACCATGCAGGCGACGGTGCGCGCGTCGTGGCGCTCCAGCTGCGCCGAGAGCGCGTGGGACGCCGCCCACCCGGCCACCCCCAAAAGGCCCGTCACGGCGACGGCGAGGATCGCGGGTCCGCGCCACGGGTGCCGCTCGGCGGGAGCGGTCTGCGTCGGCGCCGGCGTCGCGCGCTGCGGCCGCGGCGGGGGCGGCGGGGGC
>JAJXSP010000528.1 GCA_021784515.1 Myxococcales bacterium
GCGGAGGCCGACTCGCTGAAGCGGCCGAGGAGGTAGCACAGCCAGCCCCGGCGGAGCGAATAGACGTAATCGTGGCTTTGGACCTTGTCGAGCGCGGCGAGCGCGCCGGCCGAATCGCCCGAAGACTCGGCAGCGTAGGAACGTCGGTACGCCTCGGCGCCGCCGTCCTGCGCGGTCGCTGCCGCGGGCGCCATCGTCAGGGCTGCCAGCAGGGCAATGGTTCTCGTTCGCATTTCTTTCGCTCCTTGCCTTTCTACGCCATTGACGGGCGATTGTTTGGCACCTGGCGCCCGGCTTCGGTCATTCGGCGGCTACGGCCTTCTCGTTCCCGTTCGCTTCTTCGTTCGCGTTCGCCATTTCGTGGCGGACCAGGCGGGCTCCTTTCCTTTTTTTTCCATCGACGAGGGCCAGCTCGCACAGCCCGGTTCCAGGGACGAAGCGGGCCAGCGTCTCGACCCGGCGGCCCCGGCCGCGGACGACCAGCGACTCTCCCTCGCGGGACGAGACGTATTCCAGGCAATCGGCCTGCGAGGGGGCGGGCAGGAAGGGCTCGATGAAATCGAGCAGGAAGCCGGCGGCGCGCGGGCGGAGCAGTCGCCGCGAGAGCACGTCGTCCCAGCGCAGGCCCGCGCCGGGCTCGAGCGGCACGCGCGGGGCGGCGGCGGCGAGGAGGTGGAGCACGCTCTCCTTCGCTCCCTGGTAGTCCCAGAGCAAGAGCTGTCGGCCTGCGAGGTCGTAATAGAGCCTGCTGCGGGTCGAATTGCTCTCCAGGAACAGGTTGTTGTAGAGGTCGATCCCCGAGGAGATCCGCTCCTCGCGCGAGCGGCCGTGCTCGTCGGTGAGCTGGAAGGTCATCCGCCCGCCGAGCGGGAATGCGACCAGCGCCGCCACCTCCTCGCGGCGCTCCACGTTCCGCAGCGCCTCGCCCTCCCGCGGCACGTGCACCCTGCGCAGCGACGGCGCCGCCCCCTCGGCCTCGACGACGACGTCGTGCAGCTCCAGCGCGCGCGTCGGCGCGCCGACGACCGGGCTCGACTGCAATTGGAAGTGGAGGTGCGGCACGAACGAGCGGCCGCTGTTCCCGCACAGCCCGAGTCGCGCGCCCGCGGCGACGACCTGGCCGACGACCACCTCGACGGAGCCGGGCGCGAGGTGCGCCACCAGCGAATAGAGCCCGACCGCGTGCTGGATCACCACCCGGTTGCCCCACGGGTCGCCATTGGTGCGCTCGCCGACCCCGTTGTCGGGGGCGTCGTTCACCACGTTCACCACCGTCCCGGCGGCGGCCGCGAACACCGGAAGTCGATAGCAGAAATAGTCCTTCAGCGCGGTGCCGGCGCCGGCAAAGCGGCGGCCCTCGCGGTCGGCCACCTCGAAGTCGAGCGCGTGGCGCCAGGCGCCCTGGTGGGTGTGCCCGCCGTCGA
The DNA here is from genome assembly GCA_021784515.1 of Myxococcales bacterium. Taxonomy (GTDB): domain Bacteria; phylum Myxococcota_A; class Polyangia; order Palsa-1104; family SHYY01; genus SHYY01. Next base: position 1,425 of record JAJXSP010000528.1, read on the forward strand.
TCCCCTGCGTCACCGTCCAGCGGCCGAAAAACGGCAATTGCAGGCGCACCGGCATTCCGCCGCCGAAGCGCAAAAGGCGGGTGCGCCAATAGGCGAGGTTCTCCTCGGGCGTGCCGGCGGCGAAGTCCACCGCCTTCGGCGCGCCGTCGGCGACCCGCTGCCGCATCGCGTGCAGCGCGACCAGCATGCAGAGATTGAAGGGCAGGATCAGCACCGGCAGGTGGAGGGGGGACAGCAGCGCCAGCGCCGCCATCGTGAAAAAGGAGGCGAGCAGCGCGGCCACCGCCCCGAGGACGAACCCGCTCCGCTGCGGCACGAACCACACGCCGCCAAGCGCGATTGCCGCGAATGCGCCGTTGTAACCGACGACGAGCGGCGCCATCGGCGAATCGACGCCGACCTGCGCGATCACGAACTGCCCGACGGAAAAGCCGAGCAGCGAGAGGACGGCGGCGATGCGGCTCCACGAAACGAGCGCCGAAAGCACGAGCGCGCCGGCGACGAGCGTCGGCGAAAAGAAGATCGCGCCGAGGCTGCGGAGATAGAGGGAGAGGAAGCCCGCGAGCCCGCCTCCGTCGTCGGGGAGCGCCTCGGCCGCCGCCGGGTGGAGGCCGTGGCCGAGCGTCGCGAGGGCGAGCGCGGCGAGCGCCACGATCACGAATGGCAGCGAGAGCGCGGGCAGGTTGAACAGGTGGCCAAGTGCGTTTTCGAGGGCGCTTTGCAGGAACACCACCGCAATGACCGCGACGGCGGCGAGGACGAGAGCCCCGCGCGACGGCTCGAACAGCGTGCCGAGCGCGAGGCCGAGCAGGAGCGGGTTGTAGCCATAAAGGCCCTGCGCGGCGTGATCGCTCGACAGGCGCGCCGCGCGGACCACCGCCGACGAGAGGAGCACCGCCAGCACGCCGGCGACGCCGCCCGCCGGGTGGGTCATCGCCGCCGCGAGCAGCAGCGCGCCGACGAGGAGCCGCCGCGAAAAGAAGACCTGCGCGTGGGCGCGCAGCACCTCCTCGGCGACGGCTCGGAGTTTGTTTACGACTGCAACCACGCCGGCATCTCCTCCTGGGCGAGCAGCGTCTCGAGCGACTCCGGGCGCCGGATCAGCGCCGGCTGGCCATTGCGCGAGATCATCACCACCGCCGGGCGCGCGACGATGAATTGCATCCACTGCGTCACGTTGTAGGCGCCGACGGTGCGCACCACGAGCGCGTCGCCGGGGGAGAGCGGCGGGAACATGCATTCACCGAGCACGTCGATGCTCATGCAGAGCGGCCCGTAGAACACCGTCTGCTCGGGCGTGCCGGAGAAGTCCTGCGCCGGCACCAGGTCGTGCTTGTACCAGTTCGACGTGTAGAGGAAGTTGATTCCGGCGTCGAGCACCACGCCGCGCCGTCCGTCGGGGAGACGCTTGTTGGCGTGGACGGTGGTGACGAGCGAGCCCGCCTCGTCGACCAGCGCGCGGCCCGTCTCGAGGAAGAGCGTGGGCTGCTTTCCCGCCGGCGCCTGAAGGGTATTGAGCCCATCGGCGATCGCCTCGGCGTATTGCGCGAACGAGGGAGTGAGCTGGTCGCCGGGCAGGTATTGCGCGTGGAGGGTATTGCGCGAGGCGAAGCCGCCGCCGAGGTCGAGGTACTCGACGAAGATGCCGAACTCCTTCCCGAGGAGGTTGGCGAAGCCGGCCATCTTCTGCGCCTGCTGGCGATAGGCCTCCACGTCCTGCACGAAGGTGCCGATATGGCTGTGCAGCCCGACGAGCTGGAGGGCGTCGCCGGAGCGAATGCGGCGCACGGCGTCGAGCGCCTGGCCGTTCTCCAGGTTGAAGCCGAAGCGCGACCACGGCGGAGTGCCCTGCACGGCGAGGTTGATTCGAATGGCCACGCGCGGGCGAATCCCCATGCGCTTCGCCACCCGCTCGGCGCGCAGGATCTCGTCGAAGTGGTCGATATGCACCTTGGCGCCGAGGGAAAAGGCCTTTTCGAGGGCGGGCTCGGGCTTGTAGGGACCATTGAAGACGATCTGGCTGCCGGGCACGCCGAGGTGGCGCGCGCGATCGATCTCCATCTCACTCACGCACTCGGCGTGGGAACCCTCGCGGTGGAAGACCTTGCAGA
>JAJXSP010000085.1 GCA_021784515.1 Myxococcales bacterium
CCGCCGCAGCTCTCCCGCGACGCCTTCACGACCGATCGTTGACGGGGAGGGCCGAGCGGCCCGATGGGGGAGGGGACCGAGGCTACTGCGCGCAGTTCGGGGTGGGGCTGGCGTTCGGGCAACCGGCGGGCGTAATCGGGTTGTTGTTCCCGTCGGCGTTGAAGCCGCACTTCAGGTCATCCTGGCAGATGCAGAACGTCTTGCATTTGATCGCGTCGCCGCCGGTGATCGCGGCCACCGCGCAACGGAAGCGGCTGCCGCACGTGCCGTCGGTGGCGCCCTTCGCGCCGATGGTGGCGTTGGCGCAATCGTCATCGGTCGTGCAGGGCGCGGTGCAGGTCTGCCGCGTCACCTGCTGCCCCTCGCCAAAGAGGAGGCAGAGGCGGGTGGGGCACTCGAGCGCCGGCGAGCTGATCGCAGTCCCGGAGAGGCCGCCGTCGCCGGCGGTATCGAGGCACTTTTGACCAATCCCGTTGTTCGAGCACCCGGCGGCGAGCAGCGAGCCGAGCAGCGCTGGGACCAGGAATCTCATTCGGTCGGCTCCTTGTATAGCGACGAGGAGTACGGGCGGAAAAAACCGCCCCATCCTACACGGGGGAGCCTCCAAGTCAAGCGCCGCCTATGCGGAATGGTTCGCCGCCCGTACGGGCCCCGGCGCCGTCGTCATCCAGGTCATCCGGGGCACACTCCAAGGCCAGCCCGGTCGGGCGGATTCCGGTGAGGCCACAAGGAGGCGCTCGGCGCGATCACCAGGCAGGCGCAGGATCGTGCCGCGAGCGGCTTTTTCCTTGAATTCCGAGCGCGGCGTTCATATGCTCTCGCCACTTTAAGAGCCGACTCGACCCTCGCCGCCCGACGGTGACGCCGCCGGCGGGGGGAACGGAACCGACGCCCGGTCCGGGTTGTCGAAAGGTGACCATGGTGAAGATGCGCGCCCTCCCGCAAGCCCTCGCATTCGCCGTCGCCGGCATGATCGCCCTCGCACCCGCCGTCGGCAACGCGAAGAAGAAGCCGAAGCACAAGGACGCCGACACCGCCGGCAACACGATGACCTTCACCCCCGAGGACACCGGGCAGGTGCCGGCGGCCGCGGCGCCGACGGCGGATGATTCGCCGAAGAAGAGAAAGAAGAGGGGCGCCGACGCCGCTTCGGCCGCCGCCGCTCCGGCGACCGCGGCGGCGCAGGTCAGCGACGAGAAGACCGCCGTCGGCCCCGCGTCGAAGACGCTCGAGCGCGCGCTCAAGCTCTACGAGGGCGAGGACTACTATTCGGCGACCATCGAGCTGAACAAGGTGGTCGAGGGCCAGTCGGGCGACGACGAGGCGAACCGCCAGCGCGCCGAGTTCTTCATGGGCAAGGCGCTCTTCCAGCTCAAGTTCTACTCGGCCTCGCTCTCCTATTTCGACCGTATCGTGCAAAAGGGCGCGGCGCACCGCTACTACAACAAGACCCTCCAGTGGCTTGCGTCGCTCTCGCAGTACCTGCCGGATTCGGCCGGCGTGCTCGACAAGATCGGCAAGTACACCCGCGCCGACCTCGAGCAGCCCGCCCTCGAGCCGGTGCGCAACCAGCTCTTCTACCTCCTCGGCCGCTTTCACTACACCAAGGGCAATTTCAAGGACGCGCTCGACCTCTTCACCGCGATCCCCGAGGACAGCGAATACTACGCGCGCGCCAAGTTCTTCGAGGGAATCACCTACGTCCGTCAATACCAGGCCAAGCCCGCCTCCGAGGCGTTCAAGTCGATCCTTCGCAAGGCGCAGGAGCGCCCCGACAAGACGACGAAGGAGTTCGAGGAGCTGGCGAACATCTCCCTGGCCCGCACCTTCTATTCGCTCCACCAGTTCCCGCAGGCGGTGAAGTACTTCGACAAGGTGCCGCAGACCTCGCCCGACTGGCTCTCGGCGCTGTTCGAGTCGAGCTGGGCGCAGTTCCAGATGGATGGCGACTCGAAGGCGCTTGGCAACATCCACACCCTCAATGCGCCCTTCTTCGAGAACGATTTCTATCCCGAGTCGATCATCCTGAAGGCGGTGATTTTCTTCCAGCGTTGCAACTACGAGCGCGCGATGCAGGCGCTCGCCGAGTTCAACGACAGCTACCCCGCGCTCAAGAAGGACATCGACCGGGTGATCGCGAAGTTTCCGGACAACGCCGAGTTCTATTCCTACGTCGTCAAGATCCGCAACGGCGACGCCGGCCTCCCCGAGCGCGTGGAGCGCGCCGCCGACGGAGCCCTCTCCGACAAGACGCTCGCCAAGAACCTCGATTACGTCGCCGAGCTGGATCGCGAGCTGCGCCAGGTCGAGAAGAGCGACCCGGCGTGGAAGTCCACCGCCATCGCCGGCAACATCCTCCAGGATCTCACGCTCCAGAAGTCGCTGGCCGCCAATGACGCCGGCAACCTCGCGCGCGAGCGCCTTCGCCGCCTCTCGTCGGAGATCCAGGAGCTGGTCAAGCAGGCGATCAAGATCGAGTACGAAACCCTCAATGCCCAGAAGGGCGTGCTCAACGCCAAACTGACGGAGGAGAGGCTTCCGAAGAGCGGCCCGTCCAAGAAGTCGTGGAACGGCGAGGTCGACGAGGAGCACGAGAAGTGGCCGTTCGACGGCGAGTACTGGCAGGACGAGCTGCCCTACTATCGCGTCCGCCTCGCGGATCGGTGCCACAACTGATGATTCCCGGTCGTCTCTCCGCGCTCCAGCCCGCGCCCGCACGAATCGCGACGCGGACGCGACCCTCGACGTGAAGCCGTATTGTCTCCGAACTACCCGTTCGTACCCACTCCAGGGAGAAGGGATCCGATGAACCGTAGCACTCGGGCTAGTGGCATCCTTGGCGCTTCGGCGGCGTTGCTTCTTTCTTCGACGGCCGGGGCGGTCCCCAAGTACACCAAGCAGGAGACCAGCGTCGAGGCGAAGCAGACCGCGCTCACCAAGCCGACGCAGCGCAAGGAGGACAAGCGGCGCCCGATGATCGACGCCTCGGACGTCTTCAGCGGCGTCGGCGAAAAGCTGAAGGCGGTGACCGACAGCCAGATCAAGGTCCTCAAGAAGCTGATCGACAACACGAGCGACGATTCGCTCGACGAGAAGGGGCAGCCGGAAAAGCCGGACTACCTCTTCCGCATGGCCGAGCTCTACGCCGAGCAGGAGCACTACTACAATTTCCGCGCGCGCGAACTGGATCAGAAGATCTTCGACGCGCAGCAAGGCGGCAAGGCGGCCCTCGCCAACCAGCTCCTCGCCCAGCAGAAGGACTACGAGAAGAAGGAAAAGGATTGGCTGCTGGCGGCGGTGAAGGAGTACACGCAGGTCACCAACAATCCCAAGTTCAACGCCTACAAGCGCATGGACCAGGTGCTGTTCTACCTGGCATTCCTGCTCACGCAGCAGAAGCGTGAGGATCTCGCGCGGCCGCAGTTCAAGCGCCTGATCAAGGACTACCCGAATTCTCAGTACATCCCCGACGCATACCTCTCCTTCGGCGAGTACTACTTCGAGCAGAAGGACATCGAGAACGCCCTCAAGTTCTACGACCGCGTGCTCCAGTTCCCGGAGTCGCGCGTCTATGGCTTCGCGCAATACAAGGAAGGTTGGTGCTACTTCAACCTCCAGGATTACAAGAAGGCGCTCGAGATCTTCGTGAAGGTGATCAGCGACACGAAGGTCGACAAGAAGGACACGAACCGCATCGCCCTGATCAAGGAAGCGAAGAAGGACCTCGTCCGCGCCTACTCGCAGATCGACGCCGCTTCGGTCGACAAGGCGTGGCCGTTCTTCCAGAAGTACGGCGTGATGGGCCCCGGCGACAACTCCAAGATGCCGATGACGATGCTCGAGCTGCTCGGCGAGCAATACAACGCGCAAGGCAAGTTCGACAACAGCATCAAGGTCTACAAGCAACTGATGAAGAACGAGCCCGGCTCGGCGAAGCTCTGCGGCTGGCAGCAGGAGGTGCTCCGCAACACGCTCTCGAAGACCGGCTCGCGCGCTACGCCCGATTCAGTGCAGGAGCTGGAGCGCCTCGCGGCCGTCTACGAGAAGTTCAAGGGAATGGACGGGGTGAAGAAGGAGGCGCTGGAGGAGTGTCGCGACAACACCGCCGGATCGCTGCGCGAGCTGGCGACGACGTGGCACAAAGAGGCGCAGAAGACCAACGTGAAGGAGACGTACTCGCTCGCGCAGTCGCTCTACAAGGAATACATCGACAAGTTCCCGCAGGAGAAGGACGTCTACAACATGACCTTCTACTACGGCGAATTGCTGTTCAAGCTGGGCAGCCTCGGCGATCAGAAGAAGTATTGCGAAGCGGCGCCGGTCTACACCCGTGTCGTCCAGCTCGATCCCGACGGGAAGAACCGCGCGGCGCCCGGGAAGGATCCGACGCGGAACGAGGCCGCCTATGCGGCCGTCATTTCGTGGAAGAACTGCCTGAACGTGGATGACTCGGGCGAGGCGGCGAAGCAGGACACCAGCAAGAGCCGCAAGGGCGACGTCACCGCCGAGAAGAAAGAGGGCGGCAAAAAGGGCAAGCTGGCGGCGAAGGAGGAGAAGCCGGAGGACTTCGCGCCGAAGGACATCCCGGAGGTGCAGCAGAAGATGCTCGACGCCTTCGAGACCTACATCAAGTACGTCCCGAACTCGCCCGAGCTGGTGACCATCAAATACCGCAAGGCGCGCACGCTCTACGAGTACAACCACTTCAAGGATGCGGCGCCGCTCTTCAAGGACATTGCCAAGAATCACCAGGATTCCGATCTCGCCGTCTATTCGGCCAACCTGCTCTTCGATTGCGACAACGTCTTGCACGACATCGCCAGCCTCGAGGCCGACACGAAGGTCCTCTGCCCGGCGCAGAAGCTCAGCCAGGACGCCGACTTCCACACCCAGTGCGAGAAGATCCAGGCGAACATCGGCCGTATGTACATCGAAGCGGCGGAGAAGGATCAGAAGTTCCTCAAGGCCGCCGAGCTGTACGTCCAGCTGGCGAACGATCACCCGGACGATCCGAAGATCGCCGAGGTGCTCTACAACGCCGCGATCGACTTCGAGCGCGCCAAGGCCTTCGGCCGCGCGATCAAGGCGCGCCAGGATCTCATCGAGCGGAAGCCCGACGACCCGCTGGCGAAGAAGGCGATCTTCCAGCTCGGCCGCGCCTACGCGAACATCGCCGCCTACTCGGTGGCGGCCGATCAGTTCGAGAAGTTCGCCAACAAGTATCCGGGCGAGAAGCCGAAGGACCCGAAGGACCTCCATCAGCCCGACGCCGCCAAGGCGCTCTTCACCGCCTCGTTCTTCCGGCGTGGCCTCGGCGAGATCGACAAGTCGATTCAGGACACGAACGACTTCATTCGCCTGTACGGCGGCCGCAAGGAGTTCGAGGACAAGTCGGCCGGCGTGTACTTCGGCCTGGCGGCGATCTACGAGAATCAGCACCAGAAGGACAAGCTGGAGAAGCACCTCCAGGACTACATCAAGACATGGCGCGAGAAGGGCGGTATCGACCGCGAGATCATCGCCACGGTCAAGCTCGGCCAGCTCAAGTGGGAGGAGTCGTGCACCGCGCCCGGCGGCGGCGTCAATGGCGCCTGCGTCGAGATCAAGCGCGTTCGCGCCTCGTCGGCCACGCGCGTCACCGAGAAGGCCAACAAGAGCATGAAGGGCAAGAAGCGCAAGGGCGCGACGCTGCCCGCGCAGTGCGGTCCGGAGACGAAGTCGAAGGTCGTGCTCTACGATCGCAAGCCGGCGCTGGCGAAGGAGGCGCAGGCGCTGTTCGCCAATGCACTCAAGCTCTACGCCGGCGGCGCCGCGACGAAGAAGGTGCCGGGCGAGGACGAGTCGGAGAAGCAGGTGCGCGCCGACGCGATGATGTTCGCGGTCGCCCAAGCGCGCATGATGCAGGGCGACCAGGAGTACGAGAAGTTCCTCACGATGAAGATCCCCGACAAGCTCGACTTCTCGCCGGTGGACCTTGGCGGCTCGAAGGCGAAGCAGGCGAAGGACAAGAAGCGCCTCGAGGACAACCAGAAGAAGTTCAAGACCTGGCTGGACAACAAGACGGCGCAGATCGCCAAGGCGCAGAAGGACTACCAGGAAGTCATCCTCTTCAAGCAGGCGCACTGGGCGATTGCCGCCGCGGCGCGCATCGGCCAGCTGTTCCAGGACTTCTCCGGCCAGCTGTACACCGCGCCGGTGCCCAAGGCCGGCAAAGCGCCCGAGGGCATGAAGGAAGACGAGTTCGAGCAGCTCTTCCATGATTCGTATTGCGACCAGATGACCGACACGGCCGAGCCGCTCGAGTCGAAGGCGATCGAGGGCTTGAAGACCTGCCTCGACAAGTCCACCGAGCTGTCGTGGTTCAACGAGTGGCAGCAGCTGTGCGAGGCCGAGCTGAACCAGATCAAGCCGGCCGAGTACCCGCTGGCGTCGGAGATCCGCGCGCAGCCCGGTTACTTTGACCGGAAGCCCGAAGCCGCCCCCCTCATCACGGAGCTCAAGTAGCGATGCGACTCCCGAGCAAGGTCTCGTTCGCAGCAGCACTGTTGGCCGTGGCCCCGTCGGTGGCGGGCGCCGCAAAGAAAGACCCGAAGGTGGCCGCGGCGGCCGATTTGAAAGCGGCCGTCGGAAAGCTGGACGCGGCCCGAAAGGCCGGCGGCGGCAAGCTCAGCGAGGGCGATTGCAAGAGCCTCGCGAAGTCGTTCGCCGACGTGTCGAAGGACGACAAGGTGCCCGAGGGCTGGTTCAACGCCGGCGTCCTCGCCGAGGAGTGCCACAAGCTCGACGAGGCGGAAGCGGCGTACAAGAACGCGCTCGACGTCAATGGCGGCTTCGCGCCGGCGATGGTCAACCTCGGCGAGCTGTATTACCGCCAGGGGAAGGTGGACGCGGCGGCCGGGCAGTTCGAGCGCGCCAACAAGGCCGATCCGAAGAACCCGCAGGCCTACACCGATTCGGCGCTGATCGTCTTCGACAAGGCGACCAGGAACGGCGTCGACCCGGTGGCGATCAAAGAGGCGGTCGGCAAGCTGCGGCGCGCCCTCGCCCTCGACGCCGACTCGATCTCCGCCTACTCGCTGCTGGCGCTGATCTACTACCACACCGCCGAGTCGGATCGCAGCAAGCTCGACCTCGCCGAACTCGTGTGCAAGCAGGCCAAAGAGGTCAATGACAAGTACCCGCAAATCTACAACACGACCGGCCTGATCAAGCTGCGCAAGAACAACCCGACGGGCGCGCTCGTCGAGTTCCGCAAGGCGGCCGAGCTGGATCCGAAGTACGTCGAGGCGCAGCTCAACATCGGCGCGATTACGCTGTCGGCCCGCGATTACAAGAGCGCGGAGGCGGCGTTCAAGGCGGCGCTCGACGCGCGGCCGGTGGACCGCACCCAGCAGTTCGACGCGACCATCGGCATGGGCGTGGCGCTGCGCGGGCAGCGGCGGATCGACGAAGCGGAGAAGTGGTACGCGAAGGCGAAGGAGGTGGACCCGCGGAGCTGCGCGGTCGCCTACAACCTCGGCGTGCTCTATCAGGACTACAAGTCGGGGAGCGAGGCCGACTACAACCAGGCGAAGAAGCTCTTCAACGAGTTCAATGCCTGCGGCAAGGCGGATCCCGAGAAGCTGAAGGATTCCACGCGCCGAATCAAGGACATCGACGACACCTTCAAGGCGATCGCCGAGGCGAAGAAGCTCGAGGAAGAGAACAAGAAGATGATGGAGGAGATGGAGCGGATGCAGAAGGAGCAGGAGAAGCAGATGCAGCTGCAGCAGCAACAGCAACAGCAACAGCAACAGCAGCAGCAGAATGCCGCCCCTGCCCCCGGTGCCGCCGCTCCCGCGAAGGGCGAGACCAAGCCGGCCGACGCCAAGCCTGCCGACGTCAAGCCCGCCGACGTCAAGCCCGCCGCTCCCGCCGCTCCCGCGAACAACGCCGCGCCGCCGAAGGGGAAGTAGGCGGGTCGAGGGAAGTCGAAAAAAAAATGTCGATCGCCGGGAACCTGGGCGCGCGGCGGTTGTCGTAAGGCCGGCCCAACCGTGTCCGACCGGGATGTTCAAGGAACGGAGGATCCCATGAAGCGAAGCATCGTCACCCTCATCAAGGTTTCCGCCGCGGCGTCGCTGTTTCTCGCCGTGCCTGCCGTCGCGCAGGACAAGGGCGGCAACGACGTGTCCTACAAGTCGAAGACGGTCTACGACTTCGACGACGACGTGGTCGAGGGCGATCTGGTGCGGCCCGACGGCGAGTTCGTCGATAGCCGCAAGGCCGCCAAGCACTCGTCGCTGATCAAGATCCGCGCGGACTTCATCCCCGAGATGCTGAAGTCGGCGGAAGACATCTAGTACCTCGTGGGGGAAATGTCGATAGGACCGAGAGCGTCGATGTGCCCGCAGGGTGAGGCGCGACGAGGGCGCTTGCCGGTGGGCAAGTAACCGAGGAGCAACGAAGCCATGCGGGATGCAGCGACGGTCGAATCCATCGAGATTTCCGCCGCGAGGTACTAGGACGAACACCCGTTTTGACACCCGCGCGCGGTGCGCGGGATTGGCCAGGAGCCGCGCATGCCGACCGGAGTCAGCGTACCCCTCACGTTCCAGCTCTTTCGAGGGGAGCAGCTCGTCCGTACCCTGACGCTCACCCAGGACATCAACACGCCGGTGAAGATCGGCAAGCTCTCGTCGTCGCACCTGCGAATCGATGACGACGAGGGCGTGTCGCGCATGCACGCGGTGATCGAAATCACCAGCCCCACCGACATCTACATCATCGATCTCGGCTCGACGAAGGGGACGATCGTCAACGGCGAGAAGATCGTCAATCGCCAGAAGCTCCAGTCGGGCGACCAGATCCTCCTCGGCGAGACGAAGCTGGTGATCGAGATCGGCGAGGCGGTGACCGTGGAGGCTGCTCCCGCCGAGAAGTCGGCGCCGGCGCCGATGCGGTCGACGGTGATGGGAATGAAGGCGATCAACGTGCCCCCGCCGGGCCCGATCGGCGTTCCCCCTCCCACCGCGGCGGCCGCGCCTCCTGCCGCCCAGAAGCCCGCTCCGGCGGCGCTCCGCCCGCAGACCTTCACGCCGCCGCCGCTCCCGCCCGGGCTCGCCGAGGCAGTGGAGGTGCGCGACGGCAGCCGCGCCGTCGAAGTCGTGGCGATGTTCGAAGACGCGATCATCGAAACGCGCCACTTCACCAACCCGCAGTCGGGTGTGGTGACCGGCGCGACGAAGGGCCTGATCGCCACCGGCGCGCTGTCGCTGGTCGGGGCGTTCATCCTGTTCGTGGTCGCGTGGTTCCAGGTGGACGCGCTCGGCAAGGCGCGCGAGGTGTGGGAGCGGGCCAATCCAGGCAAGTCGCCGAGCGACTTCCCGATGCCCCACGAGGGCCCGCTGATGGACATCGCCGTCGCGATGCTCCTCGCGCTTGGAATCGTGGCGCTGATCTGGGGGCTCATCCGGCTGTTCGACGAGCGCGCGCCGCGGCACTTCACCATCGGCCCCGATCCGAAGGCGCTGGTGAGCGTGCCGGCCGAGCAGGTTCCGGCGGCCTAGTTCCCGCTGGTGCACTCGACGGGCTCGGCCTACGAGCTCCTCTTCACCTCGTCGATGAAGGGCGACGTGACGCTCGAGGGCCAGCAGGTTCCGCTCTCGGAGCTGGTGGCGCGCGGTCGTGCCCACTCGTCGAGCGAGGTGCCCGGCGCCCACGCGTTCGCGATCCCCGACGGGGCGCGCGCCAAGGTAGACCTCGGCGAGTCCACGTTCCTCGTCAACTCGGTGCCGCCGCCGCGCGTCTATCCGGTTCCGTTCAATCTCGACTGGAACGCGCTCGTGTACGTCGGCGCGGTGTGGCTCGGCTGCAGCCTCTTCCTGGGAATGATCTTCTCGATTCCCCCGGATCCGAAGTCGCTGTCGCTCGACGCCTTCATGAATGATCAGCGCTTCGCCAAGTTCCTGATCAAGCCGCCGGAGGAGAAGGAGGAGCAGATCCCCGAGTGGCTGAAGAAGAAGGGGCCCGACGAGGCGGGTGGCAAGGGCAAGCGCCACAAGGGTGAAGAAGGCAAGATGGGCAAGAAGACCTCGAAGAACAAGACGGGTCTCTACGCCCTCAAGGGACCGAAGGACAATCCCGATCCTCACCTCGCGAAGATGCTCGCCGAGGAGCAGGCGAAGAACGCGGGCGTGCTCGGCATCCTCAAGGCGCAGGACGGCTCGCACCTGGCGTCGATCTTCGGGCGTGACTCGGCGCTCGGCAACGACGCGGAGAACGTGCTCGGTGGCCTCGTCGGCACGCAGATCGGCGAGGCGTACGGCGTCGGCGGCCTCGGGCTCGTCGGCACCGGCCGCGGCGGCGGCGGCACGGGCGAAGGCACGATCGGCCTCGGCAACCTCGGCACGATCGGCAAGGGGGGAGGCGGCGGCTCGGGGTCTGGCTACGGCCGCGGCGCCGGCGGCCTCGGCGGCCGTCGTGCCCACGCGCCCGACGTCGTCCCGGGCACCGCATCGGTGCGCGGCTCGCTCGACAAGGAGATCATCCGGCGAATCATCCGCCGCCACATCAACGAGGTGAAGTTCTGCTACGAGAAGGAGCTGGCGAAGAAGCCCGACCTCTACGGTCGCGTGATCGTGCAGTTCACCATCGCCGGGTCGGGTCAGGTCGTCGCGTCGGTGGTGCAGCAGTCGACGATGAACAACCCGTCGGTCGAGCAGTGCATTGCGGGCGCGCTCCGTCGCTGGGAGTTCCCGAAGCCCCAGGGCGGCGGCATCGTCATCGTGTCTTATCCGTTCGTGCTGAAGGCGGCGGGCGGGGAAGAGTAGACCTTGTGCGCCGATGCGACCAAGAGGCGGAGATCCCAGAGGGCCGCTTTGAACGCGTCGCCTTCGGCGCCGCTGGGTCCGTTCGTCCTGAAGGCGGCGGGCGGCGAGGAGTAGCCTCGAGCGGAGTGTGCTAACCTGCGCGGGCGGTCGGGCAACCGATCGCCCGTCGCTTTTTCTGGCGGAAACTCCCCAGGAGGAATGATTCGAATGCGAGCACTTCAGTGGGCGGTCGCCGGCCTGTTCCTCGTCGAGGGCGCGGGCTGCTACGAAGAGCGGAACAAGTCCATCGCGCTGATGAACAGCGGCGTCGAAGCGGGTCGACAGAAGCTCTACGACTCCGCGGTACGCGACCTGAAGATGGCGACCCAGGTCGATTCGACGAACCACCTCGCCTGGTACAACCTCGGCACCGTCTACAAGGACCAGAAGAAATGGACGGACGCCGCGGGCGCCTTCAATGAAGCGGTGAAGCAACAGGGCGACAACGCCAACTACCATTACGAGCTGGGCAACGCCTACCAGGAAGACAAGAAGCTCGATCTGGCGAAGAGCGAATACGAGGGAGCGGTCAAGAGCGATGGAAAGCTCTACAAAGCCCATTATCGGCTCGGCACCGTCCTCGAGTCGATGGACAAGCCGAAGGAGGCCGACGGCGAGTATCGGAAGGCGATCGAGCCGAACCCGCGGTTCTCGACCGCCTACATCAAACTCGGCTATCTCTATTACGACCACGACTACGACAAGGAGTCGGTGCAGGTCTTCCAGAATGCGGTGCTCGCCAACGACTCCGACGGCGAGGCGCATCAGGGGCTCGGGCTCGCCCTCCAGAAGACGAAGCAATACGAGGAGGCGATCAAGGAGTTCCGAAAGGCGTATGAGCTGAATCCCGAGCTGTTCCTCTGCGTCTACAACCTCGGAATCACCTACAAGACGATCGACGACAAGAAGAACGCCCGTGAGTGGCTGAAGAAGTTCATCGACGGCGCGGGCTCCAAGGGTGGTCCGGAGCTGACGAAAGCCGCTTCCGACGCCCTCTATCAGCTCGACGCCCCCTGATTCCGATTCCCCTCCAAGCCTCCCTCCCAATCATCACAACGAAGGCCCCAGGCGCGCCCGCAGGGCGTTCACGGCGCGCGCGCCCGGCGTTCTCCGTTACACCCCGCCGCCGACGAGAAAAAGCCCACGCGCGGCGCCCGTTTCCCGTTGATTCGCGCCCGTTCCGGGTGATATAAGAGGGCGCGCTTTCGCCAGCCCAAATCCCCAATGACCTTCAGAGGATGCCAGTGATGGAAATCCGCGCCGAAGTGAAGCACCGCCTCCGGAGTGCTCGCAGCTGGTCGATCCTCATCGAGGAGCTCGAGAGGGAGGTCGAGAAGGTCGAGGGGAAGGAGGCGCGGGGAACGGCGCTGCTCGAGCTGGGGGTCCTGTTCGAGCACGTGTTCCTGCGCAAGGACCGGGCGATGGTGCAGTACCAGGCGGCGTTCAAGGCGAATCCCCACGACGCCACGCCGCTCGACCGCGCGCTCGGGATCTATCGCGAGATGGGCAATCTCGACATGGTGGCGACGCTGCTCGGGCTGGCGGCGAAGGTCACGCAGGAGCCGGGCAGTCGGGCGGCGACCCAGGGGCGGCTCGGCGTCACTTACCTCGACCGCGGCCAGGTGGACAAGGCGCTGCCGCTCCTCGAGGCGGCGCACGAGCTGTTGCCCGAAGACAGCACGATCGCCGACGCACTGGCGGCTGCGAGCTACGATCGCGACGACTGGATCGACGCGACCGAGCGGCTCGCGCGGCAGGCGGAGAAGTCAGAGAAGTCGGATCCGGCGACGGCGGCGCGCATGTGGCTTCGCATCGCGCGCATCTACAACATCGAGGTGCCCGGCGACGCGCAGTACGAAGCGGCGCTGCGCAAGGTCCTCGCGAGCGCGCCGGCGAGTGAGGAGGCGCTGTTCCTCCTCGAGGGGGTGCTGGGCGCGACGGGCCGTTTCGACGACCTCGCGGCGCTGCACGAGCAGCGCCTCGCGGCCGCTGCCGACGACGGCGAGCGGGCGCAGCTGCTCCGGCGGTTCGCTTCGACGTGGGCGCTGCGGTTCGGCGAGCAGGCGCGCGCCGCGGCGTCGTACCGCCAGGCCCTCGAGACGCACTATCGGCTCGGCGGCAACGGCGCGGGCGACGACTTCCCGGGACACCTCGCCGCCTTCGCCTTCCTGCGCGAAGTGGGCGGCGGCGATCGCGCCAGCCTCCTCGGGCTGGCCGACCTCGGCCTGGCGAGCCAGCTCTCCGACGATGAGCGCGTGGTGCTCGCCGGCCACGCCGCGGCGGTCGCGTGGCGCGACCTGAACGACGTGGAGCGCGCGCGGAGCTACTTCGCGACCGTGCAGAAGCTCGATCCGGGCAACGCCGCGCTCGCCGAGTTCGTCGCCGCCGCCGGGTCGATCGCTCCCGTCGAGGCGCGCCGCACGTCGCGCGACACCATCCCCGAGGGCTCGGCCTCTGAGGCCGCCGCCGCCGGGCCGGCCGTCGACGCGGTGCCTTCGTCGATGGGCGCCGTCGAGACGCGCCGCATGTCGCCGCCGCCGCCGGCCGAACTGGAGCCGATCGCCGAGCCGGCGCTCGTCGCCGTGCCGATCCCGGAGCCGATCTCCGCCGAAAAGACCGAGTCGACGGTCCCCGTCGCCGCCGCCGGCGCGCCCGTCGAGGCACCGCCCGCCGAGGCCGCGCCCGTCGAGGCAACGCCCGCCGCGTCGGCCCCCGTCGAGCCCGAGCGCGTCGAAGCCGCGCACTCCGCCGAGGAGATCCCCGACGAGGTGCGCAAGGCGATGGACGCCGCCCGCGCCGCCGAGGGCACGAGCGTCGAGAAGGGCATCGAGGCGTGGCGCAAGTTGGTCGCCGCCAACCCCGGACTGAAGGCGCCGCGCGCCGAGCTGGCGCGGCTGTACCGTCACGCCGAGCGCTGGAATGCGCTCGTCGAGGTCTACAAGGACATCTCCGAGAAGCTCGCGATCTACTCGCCGGAGGAGAAAGTCGCGACGCTGTTCGAGCTGGTGGATGTCTACAAGGAGCGCCTGAAGCTCGACGTGATGGTGGTGAACACCTTCAACGCCATCGTCGCGCTCGAGCCGCACAACGAGCGCGCGCTCGACGCGCTGGCGGCGCAGTACGAGCACATGAAGCGCTGGCCGGACCTCATCGCCGCGCTCCAGAAGAAGGCCGCGCTCGTCCAGGGCGCCGACGGACAGGTCGCCCTGTGGTCGCGCATCGCGAACCTGTTCCAGGAGAAGTTCTCGAACGCCGCCGAGGCGATCAAGGCGTTCGAGAAGGTGCTCGACCTGGATCCGAAGAACGCCGCGGCGATCGCCTTCCTCAAGACGAACTACGAGAAGCGCCGCGACTGGGAGAAGCTGATCGCGGTCCAGCTGCGCGAGATCGAGCGCGTCGAGGATCCGGTCGATCGCGCCACGCAGACGATCGCCGTCGCGCGGCTCGCCTCGGAGAAGCTGAAGAAGCCGGCGGTCAGCATCGACCTCTGGCAGAGGGTGGTCGCGGCGCAGCCCGAGCACCTCGAGGCGCTCGCCGAGCTGGAGAAGCTGCACGAGCGCGAGAAGCACTGGGACAAGCTGGCCGAGGTCTGCGAGACGCAGGCGTCGCTCTTCGCCGAGCCGGGCAAGAAGGTCGCGATGCTCCAGAAGCTCGGCATTCTCTTCACCGAGAAGGTGAGCCAGCCCGAGCGCGCGGTCGCCGCGTGGCGCGCGCTGCTCGCCGTCGAGCCGGAGAACAAGCGCGCGCAGGACGCGCTGAAGAAGCTCTACCTGACCCAGAAGAGCTGGGCCGACCTCGAGGCGTTCTACGCCGCGCAGGGCAAGCTCGACGAGTACATCCGCGTCCTCGAGCGGCAGGTCGAGAGCGAGGACGACGCGACGAAGGTCACGCTCGAGACGCGCATCGCCGAGCTGTACCGCGACGTGATCGCCAAGCCCGACCGCGCGCTGCGGGCCTACGAGAAGGTGCTCACGCTCGACGGCAAGAACCTCGCGGCCGCCGAAGCGCTCATCCCGCTTTACGAGGGCGTCAAGGACGCGCGGAAGCTCGCCGGTGTGTTCGAGATCCAGCTCGGCCACACCGTCGACACGGCGCTGCGCGTGGAGCGCATCCACCGCCTCGCCTCGCTCGCCGAGGGGCAGCTGCGCGACAAGGGCGTCGCCTTCGGCTGGTGCCTGAAGGCGTTCGCCGAGAGCGCCACCTCGCCCGACGGGGGCGAGCCGTGGACGCGCGAGGACTCCGAGCGCCTGGCGAAGGAGACCTCGGGCTTCGCGGAGCTGGTCGCCGCCTACGAGAAGGCCGCCGGCGAGCTGCTCACCGCCGGCGAGCACGCGCGCGCTCAGCCGCTCCTGCTCGTCGTCGCGCGCGTCTACGAGGAGGAGCTGGGCGAGGCGCAGCAGGCGCTCGCGACCAACCAGAAGATCCTTTCGCTCGACGAGAACAACGCGCAGGCGATCGCGGCACTGGAGCGGCTCTACGTCGCCACGCAGCAGTTCCCGGAGCTGCTCTCGATCTACGAAAAGAAGCTGCTCCTCGAGACCGACCCGACGGCCCAGAAGGAGATCCGCTACAAGATCGCCTCGCTCTTCGAGGAGGAGATCAAGGACCCGGCGCGCGCCGTCGAGGCGTACGAGGCGATCCTCGCCGAGTTCGGCGACGAGCTGCCGGCGCTGCGCGCGATCGACCGCATCCTCGTCGCGGGCGGCAAGTGGGCCGAGCTGGCGCCGGTGGTCCAGCGCGAGCTGGCGCTGGTGGACGTGGCGGACGTCGCCGCGATCGCCGAGCTGAAGTTCCGCCTGGGCGCGATCCGCGAGCAGCAGCTCGGTGATCCG
>JAJXSP010000529.1 GCA_021784515.1 Myxococcales bacterium
CCGCCGGTCGCGCGCGCCCCACATGCCGGCGTGCTTCTCGGCCTCTCACTGCTGACGGTGACCGGCCTGCTCGAAGAGACGCGCGGCTGCCTCGGCACGCTCCCGAATGGCCTCTACGGCGTGCGCTCGATCATCACCACTCTCGTGGCGATGGCACTGTTGCGCATCAAGCGCCCCGGGCAGCTGAAGGGCTTCGATCCGGCCGACCTCGGCGCCGTCGTGGGCCTCGTGCGAGCGCCGGAAATGAAGACGCTGCGGAGCAAGATCGCGCTGCTCGCCGAGGACGAAGAGAAGGTCGAACAGCTCGTTCGCGCGATGGGCAAGCGCCATGTCGAGCGCGTGAAGGACGCCGTCGCCTTCCTCTACGTCGACGGCCACGTGCGCCCTTACTTCGGTGGCAAGGAGCTCGGCAAGGCACACGTCGCGGCCATGCGCATCGCGCTGCCCGCGACGACCGACTACTGGGTGTGCGACGAGCGGGGCGCGCCCGTGCTGGTCGTCGTCACCGAGGGCAACGCGGCCATGACGCGCGCCATGCCCGAGCTGCTCGCCGAGGTGCGCGCCGCCGTCGGCGCGGACGTGCGACCGACGATCGTCTTCGATCGCGGCGGCTACAGCGCGCAGCTTTTCGCACAGGTCCGCAAGGCTCGCTTCGACTTCCTCACATATCGCAAGGGACCCAGACCCGCCTCCGCTTCGCTGTCGACGACGGGATCGATGGATAGTCTGGAGCGACACCCTGGCATCACGAGGCCGCCGTCAGGTCAGGAGGTCTGGTGTCTGACGTCGTAGCTCGCAGGGAGGCGGGCGGCGCGAGATCCTGGGGCGGCGAAAGCGGGCATACTGCAAGACATGCTTTCGCGCGCCAGGCTCCGGGGGCCGTTCGCCTTCGCATCGATCTTGCTGGCGAGCGCCGCCGCCGCTTGCGGTTCCTCGGACACGGGTGCCACGCGGGAGGTCGGTGACGCCTCTGACGCCGCCGCTTTCGGCATCGACGGCCCGGAGTCCGGGGATGCCGCGGGGTCCGACGTCGGCACCGGCGCCGCGTCGGACGGCTCCGCCCCCTCGAGCGATGCTGCACCCGGACTCGATGCCGCCATCGATGCTCCAACGTCGGTCTCGGTTGACTTCCATCCGTCGCATTTGACGGCGCAGAACGGCACCGCATGCACGATCTCCGTCGCGGGCCTCCTGCAGTGTTGGGGCGGCGGCAACTCCGGGCTCCAGACGTATTCGGGGAAGACCTACCTCGCGGTTTCCGGGTCGATGACCATCGACTCCACGGGCGCGCTCGACGGCGACCCGGGGCCTTACGCGGATGTGAGCCACACCTCCGCCGGCACGTGCGGGATTCGCGCAACCGGCGAGCTTTATTGCGATCATGTCTCGGCGGCGCTTACGCGAGTCGGCACGGCCAGCGATTGGCGCCGAGTGGCCGTCGGTCCGGAGCACAAGATGGCCATCAACGCGGCAGGGACCCTGTTCGGCTGGGGGGACAATTCGTGGGGAGAGGTCCTGCCCGGCGGCTCTACGAACCTTGCGGCGCCGACGGTCGCCGATTCGAGCCACGCCTATCGAGACGTCGATGTCACCTTCGATACCACGTGCGGCGTTCGAGCGGACGGTGGCCTCTACTGCTGGGGGTATCATCCTGTGCTCTTCTCGGGCGCCACAGGGAGCGTCATGCAGATGGGCACCGATTTCGACTGGACGCGCGTCCGCGTGGCCGGCGATCACGGATGCGGCCTGAAATCGAGCGGCGCGCTTTATTGCTGGGGGATGAACGACTACGGGCAACTCGGAGCCGGCACGACGTACCCCGCGTCCATCCCGATCGCGGTGGGCTCGGACACGGACTGGACCGACGTCGCCGTGGATCTCGGCGTCACCTGCGCGCGGAAGGCGTCGGACGCCGTCTACTGTTGGGGCTCGAACCTCGCCGGAGAGCTCGGCATCGGCCTCGCTCCGAAGGGGCAACCGCACAGGGTGGGCGCCGGCTTCCAGAGCGTCGCGGCGAACGGCGCGACGTCGTGCGCGATCACGACGGCCGGCGCGCTCGAGTGCTGGGGCAACACCTCCTCGATGATAGGCGGCGCCCTCCGGCAGGAGACGCCGGCGGGCATCGCCGCGGGTACCCAATTCTCCCGCATCGCGCTCGGCGACATCGATTCGTCGTCGGGGTCCCCCGGTCCTTCGACGACGTGGTGGCCCGCCCATTTCGGCTGCGCGCGCCAGCTGGACGGCACCATTTCGTGCTTCGGGACGGACCTCGCCGGGGAGGTCGGCCTCGGCGGCGCATCGTCGTCGTCGCTGAAGTCGGTGGGCATCGCGGCGACCGAGGTGGACCTCGGACACAACCGCGCGTGTGCCATCGACGCCAGCGGGACGCTCTATTGCTGGGGAGGCGGCGTCAAGACGCCTACGGTCGTAGGAACCGCGAAGTGGACGCACGCAGCGATCGGCGCAAGCGGGGGATTCGTCGTCTCCCCCGCGGGCGCGCTGTATGCCCTGCCCCCGGGGTCCTCGGCGCTCGACGCGAGCGGCTGGACGGCCCTCGCCGGAAAAGGCGATGTCGACTTGGTGTACGGGATCAAAAACGGGAACATTTATTCGCTGGCTTACGGCTCCTCGACGTTCACGACGACCATCGTCTTTGGCGACGGCGACTACGCGACGGTCGCCGTCGGGACGGCCCATCGTTGTGCGATCCACACGACCGGACGGCTCGACTGCTGGGGCGACAACACCTACGGCCAGGTCGGCGCCGGAACCGACGTCAGTGCGTCCTACGGCTGGCCAGAAGACTGGACGGCGATCGCGGCGGGAGATCGTCACACCTGTGGGATTCGGAACGGCGGAGAGCTCTATTGTTGGGGCGAGAACCTCAACGGCGAGCTCGGGGACGGCTCCGCCTATCGAACCGGGCCAGTGCTCGTCCCTCTTTGACCGGAGGCGGTGGCGTCTGCGCACGAGGAACGCCAGCCAGAACAACACCTGGCAAGGCCCAAGGCCGGTCCGAAATACTCATCACGCCCCCAGTGGGTCCGTGACCTCAAGGACAGCGGTACGACGCTTTCGCTCAAGAAGATCTGGCGGCAAGCCGGTCGCCACTTCGCGGATAGCCTCGACCCGAGCGTGGTCGGGTTTACTGGATCAAGCCGACAGCTCGCGTGTCACCACCGCCCCGATCGGGTCCCACTTCCACCGGGATCACCGGGACCCAGGGACCCGCCTTCGGGTCGCCGCTCGCGTCGTCAAAAGGGAGCGCGCGGTCAGGCTCGTGGGTGACGATCCGGACCGCGCGTGGGGTGAGGTTCGGAGTGCCAGCTCCGTTCCTCGGCCGGTGCGCGCGGGCGTAGGGTGACGAGCGCGCGCCGGTGCGCGTGAAGATCTCCGGTCCCGCGGCGCTGGTCTAGCCCGACTTTCGCAGCCTGAGGCTCCGTTCCGCTACGCCACAGCCTGATTTCTCGGGCGATTCCTTCTTACAGGCCTAGCGGAAAGAAGCTCTGGCATCCAGCGGC
>JAJXSP010000530.1 GCA_021784515.1 Myxococcales bacterium
GCGGCCGAGGTGCGCCGCGCCGGAGAGCGCCGATGACCCGCCGCAGCGCCGCGTTCGCCGTGATGGCCGCGCTCCTCGCCGCGCCGGCCGCCGCGCCGGCCAGCGGGCTCCCCACCGACGGCTGGGTCCGCTCGCGCACCGACAAGGGCACGCCGATCTTCTGGCCGGGCAGCTGCGCCTGGCTCGTCCCCGACACCGCCGCCTCGCCCGATCTGCCGCTCGCCACGGTGGTCCAGATCATCGACCAGTCGGTGGCGAACTGGCAGACGCCATCGCACGCGGCGAACTGCTCGGGCGCCGCCGAAAACCCCGATTACCTGCAAATCATGGTGGACCCGCCCGCGGCCGGCGAGGCGAAGTTGGATCACGTCAACGTGGTCAAGTTCCGCAGCGACAAGTGGTGCCGTCCCGCCGACGGCGCGACCGCCGAGATGTGCTACTCGAGCGCGGCGACCGCCATCACCACCATCTTCTACGACTCGCAGCCCGGGCAGCCGAACGACGGCAACATCGTCGACGCCGACATCGAGCTGAACGACATCGACTTCACCTTCGTCTGGATCGACCACGTCACGCCGACGGTGAAGCCGAACACGCTGAAGGCCGATCTCGAGAACACGCTCACCCACGAAATCGGCCATTTCCAGGGGCTCGATCACACCTGTTGGGACCACGTCAGCGCGACGCAGCCCGTGGACAATACCGGCCAGAAGATCCCCGACTGCGCCGACGTGATCGCGCACCGGATCGATCCCGACCAGGAGCAGCGCATCGTGCAGGCGACGATGTACAACTACGCCTCTCCGACGGAGACCATCAAGCGGATGCCGAAGCTGAACGACCTCGCCGGCGTCTGCACGATCTACCCGCAGCCGATCGATCCGAAGAGCTGCACGCGACCCGGCCCGCCGAGCAAGGGCTGCGCAGTGGCCACGGGAATGGCGCCGGCGCGGCCCACCTGGCTCTCCGGAATCGGCCTGATTGCGATCTCCCTGCTCGCGCTCCGCCGCCGCTCCCGCCGCCCCTGATTCACCGCACCAGCTTGTAGCCGAGTCCGTAGACCGTCAGGATGTGCCGCGGGGTCTTGTGGTCGTCCTCGATCTTCTTGCGCAGCTTGACGATGAAGTTGTCGACGGTGCGATTCGTCGGGTGGGCGTCGAGCCCCCAGATCTTGTCCAGGATTTCGTCCCGCGAGAGCGGCTGATCCTCGCGCTCGGAGAGCAGCTTGATCAGCTCGACCTCGTAGAATGAAAGCGGCGAGGTCCGGCGCGCGCGGGTGAGGGTATGTTTCTTGACGTCGATCTCGTTGGCGCCAATCCGGATCACGTCGCCGTGGGCGGCGGGACTCTTGTGCAGCCGGCGGAAGATCGCCTTGATGCGCGCCAGCAACTCTCCGACGGAGAAGGGCTTGGTGACGTAGTCGTCGGCGCCCGCGTCGAGGCCTCGGATCTTGTCGGACTCCTGCCCGCGCGCGGTCAGGATGATGATCGGGACAATCGGGTTGAAGGAGCGGATCTCCTCGCACACCTGATAGCCATTGAGGTCAGGCAACATGAGGTCGAGGATCGCGCAATCGGCGCCCCGATCCTTCATCAGCTGCACCCCCTTTTGCCCTTCGCCCGTCGAGACCACCTCGAAGCCCTCGAACTCGAGGGCATCGGTGAGGCCGCGCACGATGTCGGGCTCGTCCTCGATGATCAGGATGCGGGTTCTGGGGACGGATCTCGATATCTCGATTCCGCCGGCAGAATCGAGATTTCGAGACCCGTCCCCTGTCCTCGTTGGATTGTTCGCGCTCACGCCGCTTCCTCCTCGTTCCCCGGCCTCTTTTCCTGGCGCACCGGGATCACCACCGAGAAGGTGGCCCCCTCGCCGGCGGTGCTCTCGACGATGACCCGCCCATGGTGCGCCTCGGCGATGTGCTTCACCAGCGCCAGCCCGATGCCGCTGCCGCGCGCCGTCTTGCCGCGCGAGGAGCGCGCCCGGTAGAAGCGCTCGAAGATCTTCCGGTGCTCGTCGGCGGCGATGCCCGGACCGTGGTCGCGCACCGAGAGCTTCAGCCCGGCCGCCTCCGCGGCGAGCTGAACGGTGATGTCGGCCTTTAGCCCCTCCGGCGCGCCGTACTTGATCGCGTTGTCGAGCAGGTTGAGCAGCACCAGCGTCATCGCGTTCTCGTCGAACAGCGTGCCCGGCAGCCCGTCGGCGATCTCCAGCTTCAGCTTCACGCCCTCGCGGTCGAGGCGGAAGCGGTAGACGTCCACCGCGCGCGCCACGACCTCGGCCAGATCGCCCATGGTGAAGTCGTAGGCGGCCTTGCCGCGCTCGATGCGCGCGACGTCGAGCACGTTGTCGATGAGGTGCGAGAGCCGCTCGGCCTCGCGCATGATGATTTCGGAATACTCCTTTCCCTTCTCCGGAGTCTTCAGCTTCCCGAGGGTGAGCAGCTCGGCGAACATGCGAATCAGGGAGAGCGGCGTCTTCAATTCGTGGCTGACGTTGGAGATGAAATCGCTCTTCAATTGATTGGCGCGGCGCTCCTTCGCCACCGCATAGAAGAGGAACGCCATTCCCGAGAGGATGGTGCCGACCATCAGCGCGATGAGCGAGAGATCGGAGACGCGGCGCGCCCGCGCCTCGAGGCGGCGCGCCTTCGAGTTGGCCGTGATGAGCTGCGCGTCGGGCGGCGCCATCTGGATCCGCCACAGGTAGAGCGTCGTCGGGAAGGCGCTCTCATAGAGCAGCTCGCGCGGGGCGTGCACCTTGTCGCCGAACACCACGCGGTCGTGCTGGTCCACCACCGCGAACAGCTCGCGCCCGGCGAGCGTCTCGAATGCCTCGGGGAATTCGACCTCCTTCAGCCACTCGAGGTTGATCTTCAGGACGACGTAGTAGACCCGATTCGGCGCGTTCTCCCGTCGCTGCTCGCGCTTGATGTACGAAAACAGGAAGTCGCGCCCGTCGATCTCGGCGTGGAGGTGCTTGTGCAATTCGAGGCGCAGGTTGTCGAGGTCGAGCTGCCGCAGGATCTTCCGCTCGAACAGCGCGCGGAACTCCTGCGCGTCGGCGCCGCGGCGCTTGGAAACGTATCCGTCCTTGACGATGCGCTGGTTCTCGTCGAGCACCATCGCCGCCTCGACCGCCTGCGAGAGGCGCACGATCTCGCTCCAGCGGCGGGCGAAGTCGGTGAGGTGCTCGAGGTCGACGATGTCGATCAGCGAGCGGTCGGAGTCGATGATGAAGTTGTCGATGCGGTTGCGAATCTGCTCGCCGAGCAGGCGGTTCGATTCGGCCAGCGACTGCTCGCTCTGCATGAGCGAGCGCTCGCTCTCGTCGGCCAGCTGCGCGGCGTTCTTGTAGCTATAGCGGCCGAGCGCCAGCGCCGAGGAGAGGATCAGGGCGAAGATGAAGTAGAGCGGCGAGAGCCGCCGTCCCACCCGCAAGAGCCGCGACCGCACCCTCGGCACCGCGCCGACCTCAGGCCGGGGGCACGCCGTAGGCGGACCGGCGA
>JAJXSP010000531.1 GCA_021784515.1 Myxococcales bacterium
GGATGACGCTCACGCAAGACGATCTCGACGCGGTGGCGCGCGCCATCGAGGCCGACCTCGCCGGGGAGGACGCCGCGCGCTACGCGCCGCACTACAACATCGCACCGACGGCGATGCACTGGGTCGTCCGCGACGGGCCGCGCCGCCGCATCGTCCCCGCGGCGTGGGGCATCGTCGCGCCCGAGCGCCCGCTGGTGATCAACGCGCGCGCCGAAACGGTGGCGAGCCGCCCGCTGTTCCGCGAGTCGTTCGCGCGCCGCCGCTGCCTCGTGCCCGCCGACGGGTTCTTCGAGTGGCTGGGCGACAAGAGCGACCGCCGCCCGATCTGGTTCCACGCCCCCGACCGGGGGGTGCTGCTCTTCGCGGGGCTGTTCGAGGAGGATCCGCAAGGACGGCTCACGTTCGCCGTCCTCACCACACCCGCGAACGACGTGGTCGCCCCGGTGCACGATCGCATGCCGGCGCTGCTCGACCCCGACGGCGCGCGTGCCTGGCTCGAGCGGCCGGAGCGCGCGCTTTTGCGCCCGGCCCCGTCGGCGGCGCTGATCGCCACCCCGGTGTCGCGGCGGGTGAACTCGGCGGCGAACGATGATCCGGAGTGCCTCGCGCCGCCGGAGCCGGTGAAGGGGCAGATACGCCTGATTTGAAACCATCGGAGGACGATCGACGGAAACAGGGGACGAAGGGGAACGGGGGACGAAAACGGGAACGCGGGAACGGGAGCGATGAGCCGGAAGGGGAACGCGATTACAAATCGTCGCAGGGTGTGCCGAGGCGCTCGCCGATGTACGGCCCCAGCTCCGAATAGATCATCGCCCCGTTGTCCTCGACGGGGACCAGCAGCAGCTTCGTCTTCTCCTTCCCCTTCACCCACAGCGACTCGTTCTTGTTGAGGATGAGTCGCAGCTGGCCGGTCTTCGTGGCGAACATGTCTCCCTCGGAGTCGCTCACCACGTTGATCATCTTCTGCTGCTTCATCCGCCCCTTCGGCCCGACGAAGAGGCGAAATGCCTTGTTGTCTTCCGGCTCGCGCAGCTTGTCCACGTAGTAGTAGCTGCCCGCCTCGTCGCGGGCGAGGGCGTAGGCGCGGTGCGTCCAGCGCGGCTTGCGGAATGCGGCCGCGCCAATCATCGCCTTCTGCTCGTCGTCGGAAAGCGGCTTCATGTCAGTGATCCGCTCGCCGCATTGCACCGAATATTTCTTGTCCTTGAATCCGAAGGCGCGCTTGTAGGCGGGCCCGATGCGGGGATCCCAGTAGACACGGTCGAAGCTCTCGTTCCCCGACGCGCCGCCGCCGGCGACGCGCTGCTGATAAAAGGTCTTGCCGTCGCCGTAGAAGAGCTGGCCGAACACGTCGTCGCCGAACGGGACGACCGCCACGAAGTGCTTCTTGCCGTCGGTGACGACGACCAGCTTGTCCTTGAATGGCGCGACGTCGACGGCGTTCGAATCGGACTTCGGGGCGTTCTCGCCGGCGGCGGCGGGCGCGGCGGCGAGGATGAGGGCGAGGGCGAGGGGCTTGCGCATGGTGGTCGATACTACTCCACGCGCCGCGCGCGGCTTCCGCGGGATCCCATGAGGAGTGTCGCAATGCGCCGGCGGCCGGGCGCTATAGTAGCCGCCATGGATCCCGCCCCTTCGCCGTCGGAGATCGCCGTCGGCGCGACTCTGGCCGAGACCTACGAGGTGACGCGGCTCATCGGCCGCGGCGGGATGGGCGCCGTGTGGGAGGCGCGCCACGTGCGCCTGCCGGGCAAGCGCGTGGCGGTGAAGGTGCTGCTTGGAGCCGCCGCCGGCGACCGCGAAGCCTACGCGCGCTTCCGTCGCGAGGCGGAGATCGCCTCGCAGATCGGCCACCCGAACATCGTCGCGGTGCACGACTTCAACGTGCTGCCGTCGGGCACGCCCTACCTCGTGCTGGAGTTTCTCGAGGGCGAGGATCTCGCGGCGCGCCTGTCGCGCGGGCGCATCCCGCTCGACGAGGCGCTCGGCCTGCTGCGGCAGATCGGCTCGGCGCTCGCCGCCGCGCACCGCGCCGACGTGGTCCACCGCGACCTCAAGCCGGCCAACGTCTACCTCTGTCCCACCGATGAGAGCGGCGTGCTCGGCACGCGGGTGAAGGTGCTCGACTTCGGCATCTCGAAGATCCGCGGCTCGCAGACCGTGCAGACGCAGGACTCGATCCTCCTCGGCACGCCGCAGTACATGTCGCCCGAGCAGGCGTCGGGGAAGAACGCGGAGATCGATCAGCGCACCGACGTGTTCGCGCTCGGCGCCATCGCCTACGAGATGCTGAGCGGGCAGCCGGAATTCTCGGGCGCGAACCTGGTGGCGGTGGTGTTCAGGGTCGTGTACGAGCCGAGCCCGTCGCTGCGCGCCGTCGAGCCGGGGTTGCCGGAGAGCGTGGTGGCGGCGATCGATCGTGCGCTGGCGAAAGATCCGGCCGCGCGCTTCCCCGACGTGGCGAGCTTCGTCTCCGCGCTCACCGGGCAGCGGCTCGAGACGCTCGATCGCAAGACGGCGCCGCGGCGCAGCGCGGTGACGGCGGCGGCCGACCCGGCGCTGGCGCAGACGGCGGCGGCCTCGCTGCGTCTCTCCGCTGCGGTGGGCGAGGCCTCGCCCGTCTCCGGCAAGCCCGCCAGCACGGGCGGCTCCACGCCGGAGTGGCCGCCGACCCGGATGGGCGAGGCAGCGCCGCGGCGCTCTCTCTACCCGGCGATCGTCGTCGGCGCGGCGGTGATCACCGCGGGCGCCCTGTTCGGGATCGCGCGGGTGACGAAGGAGCGGCCGACGCCGCCGGCGACCGCGCCGCGTGTGGTAGCGCCGCTGGCGCGCGCGCCGATCGTCGATGCGTCGAGCCCGCGCGATCTCGCCGCGCCGTCGGTGCCCGACCTCGCGACGGCCCCCGCGATCGCGCCGCCGGCGCACCGCCCCGCTGCGCCGCACCCCGAGCAGCTGCCGCCCGAGGCTGCCGCCGAGCTGTCCGACGCGCAGCGCGCGCTCGATCGAGGCGACGCGCAGGAGGCGCTGCGGCTCGCGCGCCATTCGCTCTTCCAGGCGAAGAGCGGGCGGGCCTTCGCCATCATCACGAAGGCGTATTGCAAGCTCGGGGACCTGGGGAGCGCGAAGTCGAGCCTGCACTCCGTCGGTGGCGAGCGCGGCGCGGTGCTGCGCAACTGCAAAGCCGTGGGGATCGACCTCGAGTAGCGCGTCGGCGCGCGGTTCGCACCACCCCGGGCGTGTCCGGGCCCTCTCGCGCGGCGTTCGTGCTGGCCCTCATGGCCGCCGCGCCGGCGCACGCTCGGCCTGGCTGCTCACCGACGGAGGGCACGGCATCCCGGCTCGCCCTCGTGCGCTCCGAGCTGCGCCGCTCCGAGCACGCCTCGCGCATCTGGACGGACACCTGGCTCGCGCTCTACTCCGCGCTCACCATCGGCAACGCCATCCACGCCGCGGCGGCCGACGGCGACGCGCGGCAAGACGCGATCGTCGCCACCGGTGGCG
>JAJXSP010000086.1 GCA_021784515.1 Myxococcales bacterium
GAGACTCCCCGCGCCCCGAAGGCGAAGAGCACCGCCAGGGCGGCGAGGGCGAGCTGAAGCGAGTGCGAGGGGGTCATCGAGCGCCGGGGGCGAGCGGCTCACCCGCGGCGGCGGCGAGGCTTCGGCTTCGCGTCGGCCTCGAGCTCGAGGCCGAAGAGCTCCTCGAGCCCCTCGCTCGCGAGGAGCTTCTTTGGGGCCGGGCGCGCCTTCGAGGCGGGGAGGCGGCGGCCGGCGCTCGCGAGGAGTTCCTGTTGGTCGACCTTGCGCAGGGCGAAGAGCAGCTCGGGCCGCTCGTCGAGCCGGGCGCCCACGCCATACAGGGTGGCGGCCACGTGCTTGCACATCGAGGCGAAGTCCGGGCAGCTACACGAGAACTCGATCTGCGAGGGGGTCGGGAAGAGCCCCTCCTTCTGCCGGCAGAGCCGCTCCATCACGCCCGTCGAGAGCCGCCCCTGGAGCAGCTCGACGAGGGAGTCGATCGCCCCGGAGCAGTCGCCGCAGATGGCCTTCCAGCGCGCCGGCTGGATCTCGGCCACCTTCACGGCCACCCGGTAGAGCGCGGAGCCGCTGACCACGGCCTCCACCGCGCCGGGCGCGATCTGCAGGTCGACCACCGAGCCGTTGCGCACGTAGGTGCGGCCGCGCGGCAGCCGGTTCGCGTAGTCGCCGTAGCGCTCGAGGTTCTCGCACCAGGACTTGCCCCAGAAGCTCTTCGCGATGGCGCGCCCCTCGATGACCACGGGCGATACCGGGTGGCCCTTCTTTCGGAGCTTCTGCATCTCGCGCGCGGCCTTCCGGCGGCGCTCCGCCACGGGGACGTAGGGCTTCCAGTCGTAGTACACGCCTCACTCCTTCATGGCGGCGGCGAGGTCGAGCCGGACGAGGTCGAGCAGCGCGGCGTCGCCCAGCTCGGTCAGGTTCAGCTCGGCGCCGCCCTCGAGCAGATCCCTCGAGAGCTGCCGCTTCGATTCGATGAGCAGGTCGATCTTCTCCTCGACGGTCCCGCGGCAGACGAGCTTGTGGACGAGCACGTTCTTCTTCTGCCCGATCCGGAAGGCGCGATCGGTGGCCTGCTCCTCCACCGCCGGGTTCCACCAGCGGTCGAAGTGGACCACGTGCGAGGCCGCGGTGAGGTTCAACCCCGCGCCGCCCGCCTTGAGCGAGAGCACGAAGAAGGGGACAGCCTCGTCCTCCTGGAAGCGCCGCACGAGCTCCCTCCGCCGCCCCACCGGGATCTCGCCGTGTAGCACGAGCCCGGGCCGGCCGAACAGCCCCCCGAGGAACGAGGCGAGCGGCCCGGTGACCTCGCGAAATTGGGTGAAGACGAGGACCTTCTCCCCCCGCGCCGCGATGACCTCGGCGATCTCGCGGAGCCGAGCCCACTTGCCGCTCCCCTCCTCGTCCCAGGCGCCGTCGCCGAGCCACTGGGACGGGTGGTTGCAGATCTGCTTGAAGCGCATGAGGAAGGCGAGGACCACGCCCCGGCGCTTCATGCCGTCCAGCTCCCCGAGCGCCTCGCGGAGCTCGTCCACCGCCTCCTGGTAGAGCGCCGCCTGCCTCTTCGTGAGCGAGCAGAAGGCCCGAAGCTCGGTCTTCTCGGGCAGATCCGAGATGACGCGCGGATCGGTCTTGAGCCGCCGGAGCACGTAAGGGCGCACGAGGTCGCGCAGCGGGCCGTAGCCGCCCCCCGCCGCCGTCTCGAGCCGCTTCGCGTAGCCCGAGAACTCCTTCGCCGAGCCGAGCAGCCCCGGGTTCAAGAAGTCGAAGATCGACCAGAGGTCGGAGAGCCGGTTCTCGATGGGCGTGCCGGTGAGCGCGATCCGCGCCCGCGCCCGCAGCCGCTTGACGGCCCGGGTCTGCTTCGCGCCCGGGTTCTTGACGGCCTGCGCCTCGTCGAGGACGACGAGATCCCAGCCGCTCGCCTCGATCCAGGGGAGCCGCGAGAGCGACCCGTAGGTCGTGACCACGAGCTCGACGCCCCCGAGCGCTTCGGGACCGAGCGCCTTCAGCTCGTCCGGCGCCATCGCCGAGGGGTGCGCCACGAGCGACCGCAGGCTCGGCGCGAAGCGCTCGATCTCCGCGCTCCAGTTGCCGAGCAGGGACGCCGGGGCGACGAGCAGGCTCGGCGGCCGCCTCCCGCCGCCGCGCCGCGCGAGGAGGAGCGCGATGAGCTGGATCGTCTTGCCGAGCCCCATGTCGTCGGCGAGGCAGGCGCCGAGGCCGAGCGAGCAGAGGAGCTGCAGCCAGCGGACGCCGACCTCCTGGTAGGGGCGCAGCTCGGCGCGCAGCTCGCCCGGCGGGACGAGCCTCGCGATCCGCTCGGGCGATCGGAGGGCGGCGAGCGTCTCGGCGAGCCAGGGCCCGGGGGCGATGCCCGACCAGTCGCGGTCCGGGCGATCGCCCTCCTTTGCGGCGAGGTCCGCGCCCGCGAGCAGCCGCATCGCCTCGGCGAA
This sequence comes from Myxococcales bacterium, assembly GCA_021784515.1. Lineage (GTDB taxonomy): Bacteria > Myxococcota_A > Polyangia > Palsa-1104 > SHYY01 > SHYY01. Next base: position 2,454 of record JAJXSP010000086.1, read on the forward strand.
CGGGAGCCCGCCCTCGGCCGCGAGCCGCTCGGCCTCCCGCAGCCGCGCCAGCGTCCGCGCGAGCCGCGCCTGGTCGACCTCCACCCACTGGCCGCGCAGGAGCGCGAGGCCGCTCGAGGCGGCGAGCAGCGCCTCGAGCTCCGCGGGGGTCAGCGGCGAGCCGTCGAGCGTCACCGCCACGCGGAAGTCCAGCAGGGCGTCGGCACCGATCCCCGAGGGCACCTTCGCCCCGAGCGTCCCCGTCACCCGCGGCCGCGGCGGCCGGCCGGCGCGCCAGCTCGCGGGCAGGCGGACGACGACGCCCGCCTGCTCGAGCGCCGGGGCGTCGCCGAGGAGCCGAGCGGCCTCGGGCGCGGTCCAGCGGAGCGGGTGGAAGATCTCCCCGGCGTCGACCAGCTCCCGCAGCCAACCGCAGCGCTGGGTGGCGCGCTGCACCGGCAACAGCAGCGACAGGAGCCGGTCCTTCTGCGCCTCGCCCGCGTACTCGCGCAGCGCCTGCCCGAGCGGCGCGTGCTGCGCCTTGCCGTGGGCCGAGAGCCTCGTCGCGTAGGTGGCGAGGAAGGCGAAGGGGGCCTCCTCGTCCCTTCGGTTCTCGGCGAGGTTGAAGCAGACCCGGCCGACGAGGTGCCAGGCCGGGTTGAGGCTCGCGAGGAAGCCCTGGAGCGGCTCGCCCGACTCGGCGAGCGCGGCCGAGAACGAACGGCCGAGCTCCTCCCAGAGCTCGCGGAGCACGGCCGGGGTCAGGTACTCCGCGCCCGGCATCGGCGGGAGCGCGGCGGCGAGCCGCTCGAGCTCGGCGTCGTCTGGCGGGGCGGGCGGCGCGGGCCGCCCCTCGCCGTCGGGCCTCGCGCAGAGCGCGGTGACGAAGCGGGACCCGAGGTCGCGGAAGTAGCCGAGGGCCGGCGGAAGGAGCCGCCCCACCTCGGCCGCCCCGAGCCAGAGGAGGCCGTGGCCCGGCCCGCGCGCGAAGGCGCGCTCGAGCGCCGCCGCCCGCGCCGGGTCGAGCTCGGCCCCGTCCTCGGCGGAGTCGAGGACGAGTCGCCCTCGCGGGGTGAGCCGGAGCGTGACGCCAACCGCGCGGACCGGCTCCTTGGAGCTCTTGGCGGCGGATCCCAGGGTCAAGGCGCCGCAGCCTGCCGCCGTCGTGGGTCGCGGTCAATCCGGGGCGCGGTCGACCGCCGATCCCGCCACCCCCTCCTCGCGGAGACACGCTAAAGCCACTCGTCGGACGGCCGTGGCTTCACAACATCGCCTCCAGCGCCGCCGACGTCCTCGGATCGACCGCGAGCGGCTCCTGCTCGAGCCAGAGCCCCCGGCTCGCGAGCTCGCGAACGAGCGCGGGGGCCTCGCCGAGGTCCAGCTCCTCGGGCCAGACGCCAGAGAGCCCCTTGGAGTCGACGAGCTCGCTCCAGAACGCCGGCACGAACCACCGTAGGTCGGATCGGAGGCTGCTCAGGTGCCGCACAATGCGGACGCCGTTGGGGTCGAGGTCGCCGAAGTGAATCACGGGGACGTGGGCCAGCCGCTCGAGCAGGAGAGCGACCGTCGGCGTGTCCCATCCAGGCACGTGCACCAGCAGCCAACCATCGACGGCGAGAAGATCGCAGAACGCGCCGAGGTTCTCGACGAGCAGCGCCGCGCGGATCGCTCCTTCGAGGGCGAGGCCTCCCCTGAAGGCACGCTCCGGGATCGACACCTCGCCGAGGACGGCCGCGACGGCGGCGAGGTCCACCCTCCCCCGTGGCGTGATCGCGACGAGGCCTCGCGGCGGTCGGAGCCGCACCGATCCGTCGTGCGTGGCCTCCGCCTCGCCGAGGGCGCCCAGCCGGCGATCCGTGAGCGTCGCCTTCGAGTGCGGCGCGACGAGGGCGGCCGCCGTTCGCCGGTTGAGCTGGTCTGGGAGCCGCGGCAGCCCCTCGGCGCGCCGCGCGTCTTCGAGCTCGTTCCAACCGTCGGGGGTCGGCGCGAGACCGCGCGCCGTCAGCGCCGCGAGCGCCTCGCCCCAAGCTGGCCAGACGCGATCAAGGAGCGCGACGAGCTCGTGTCTCCGCTCCTCGACGAGACCGATCTTGAGGTCGAGGTTCACCTGGTCGCGCGCGAGCGACGCGATGATGCGGCTCGGATCGGTCGGACCGCCTCCCGGCCGCGGTGTCGTCATCGCCCGTCCGCCTCGCCGAGCCGCGACCACGGACAGCACGCGCCGTCCGGTGCCACGCGGTTCATCGAGTCGCCGGCGACCTCGGCCACGAAGCCGCCGGGCCGCTTGGCCTTCCGGGACTCGCGGTAAATGCGCCCGAGCCTTTCCCGCTCGACCTCCGAAAAGCTGTCCAAGAGTCCGGCGAGACTTGGGCGGCTCCAGTAGTCCGCCTTCTCTCCGCTCACTTTGACGACCCGCGAGTCAGGACTTCATCGACCGAATGCGCCAGGAGGTAGGTCGCTGGTGCCTCGCCGACGCGAAGCGCATCGAAGTGAGCCTGACCGCAGCTCGCCTTGGCTCGCTCCTTATCCCGCAGGTCGTCCAGGAAGGCGCTGCTCTTGGTCTCAACCACGAAGTAGACACGTTCCCCGCCGTCCTTCTCGACCAGCACGGCCCAGTCAGGGTTGTACCCGCCGAGCGGCGTTGGAACCGTGAACCACCCGGGCAGCTTCGCGTAGACCTTGATCGCGTTGTTCTTCTCGAGCTGATCGGCGAAGGCTCTCTCCGGCTCGGAGTCGTAGACCACCTGTTCGTAGACCGACCTCTTCGCCTCCATGAGGTTCCTGAGATAGCCGGTCAGCTCTTCGGTCTCGAACAGCTCCTGCGCGTAGAAGCAATCGTCGCCGAGCCGCTGGTACCTGATGCCGTCCACCACAGCCAAGCGCTTGCATCGGTTGACGGCCTCGGCGGCGACTTCGATGAACTGCTGCGGGTTTAGCTTGAAGTCGTCGAGGCGGCCGCTGTCGTTCAGCACCCGTTGGATCGTGCGGCGCGTGAGCTGCGTCCGATCCTGGAGGTCCGTGAGCAGATCGGGCAGCTCGAACTTGCCCTGCTCCAGTAGGACGGTGGCCGCGCCCTCGCGCTCCGTGGCGTCGACTCCGGCCTTGCCGATGGCGATGTCCGCCTTGCGCCACTGCAAGCGAGTCTTGGCCACCGCCGGAGCATCCCGCAACGCCCGGGTACAGCTCTCGATCAGCTTCGCGTTGTCGAACGCCACGCGGTAGCTGGTCTTGTGCTTGATGCGATCCCAGAGCGCCTTGAACTCGGCGCCATGAAGGACCGCTTGTCGCGTGAGAATTCGTCGGCGGTCATCGGCGTTCTTGATGTCGAGCCGGCCGGCGAGCTTCTTGAGCACGGTCGTGATCTGATCGCGCTGTGCCTCGAACGCCTCCGGCACCCGGAGCGTGCCGTCACCAAGCGCCTTCCGGAGCGAGTCCTGAACCCTGCCCTTGACGTCGATGTGCCCGGCTGCGTTGAGGGCCTCCCACAGCGCCTTCGACCGCTCGAAGCCAAGCGGCTGGGCGGTCCCCTCGGAGCCAGTAACGGCGATTGCCGCGAAGTTGTGCTGCTCGACGACGCCGAAGTGGATCCCCGTGTCCTTCTCGATTTCCTTCTGGAGGTTCTCGGCGAACTGCTCGTAGCTCTCCCTGGCGATGACGGTCAGCGTGTTCAGCTCGAAGCCCCGCTGGCGTTCCCCCTTCTGGTCGACGCACAAGCGCAATCCGCGCCCGATCGTCTGCCGCCGTTCGCGCTCGGTCTGGATGTCGCGAAGGGTGCAGATCTGAAAGACGTTGGGGTTGTCCCAGCCCTCCTTCAGCGCGGAGTGGGAGAAGATGAACTTGAGTGGCGTCTCGAACCCCAGGAGCTTTTCCTTCTCCTTCATGATGAGGTTGTAGGCCCGCTCGGCGTTGTCGCGGTTGCCCTGGTTGTTCTCCTCGGTGTCCGTCCAGCCGCCCTTCTTGTCGATGGAGAAGTAGCCGTCGTGAACCTCCTCCGCAGCCCGTGAGAGGTCCACCTCCGCGAAGAGCGTGCTGTACTCCGGGAGCTTCGCGGCACGCCGGTACTCCTCCTCGAAGATGCGAGCGTACTCGCCTTTCTCCGGCTTGCCGTCCGCTGCATACCGCCGATACTTCGCGACCTCGTCGATGAAGAAGAGCGAGAGGACCTTGATGCCCTGCGGGCGCAGGCGCCTCTCCTTGTCGAGGTGCTCGCGGATGGTGCGGCGGATCATCTCTCGCTGGACGGCGAGGGCGTCCACGTCGCCCCAGGCTTCGCCGCACCTCAGGTATTGCTCGCCCCCCGGAACGCGCAGCTCCAGGTACTCCTCGCCCTTGGCGACCCGAATCTCGCCGATGCGGCAGTCGGCGTAGATCGCGCGCCCGGTGGTCTGCTCGAGCTTGTCGCCGTCCTGCACCGTGACTTCTCGACGCGTGATGCCGCCTGCGGCCTGCACGTCGAGCTCGACCTTGGCCGAAATGGTGCCCCGCCTGTTCGCGACCTTCAGCACGCGCACGTAGGGCTTGCTGTTGGCGTCCTCCACGGTCGCCGCCGCCACTTCGATCTGCTTCACGAGCTTGCGCTCGTAGGCATCCACGGCATCGAGCCGGTAGACCATGTGGTGCTTGTCCACGTGGGTCGCCGAGTAGCGCAAAGTACAGAGCGGGTTCATTTCGGCGAGGGCGGTCTTCCCGGCGCCCAAGAGCCCGCCATCGACGCTCTGGGGCTCATCCACGATGACGATCGGCCGCGTCGCCTTGATCAGGTCGATGGGCTTCTCGCCGCCGGTCTTCTCGCTGTCCTTGTAGAGGTTGTTGACGTCCTTCTTGTTGATGGCGCCGACGGTCACCACCATCACCTGAACCTGGGAGCTGGTGGCGAAGTTGCGGACCTGTCCGAGCTTCGCGGAGTCGTAGAGAAAGTAGTCGAACGGCACGCCGGCATAGAGGCCCTTGAAGTGCTCCTCCATGATCTGCAGCGACTTGTAGACACCCTCCTTGATCGCGACCGACGGGACCACGACGACGAACTTCGTGAAGCCGTAGCGCTTCTTGAGCTCGAAGATGGTGCGCAGGTAGACGTACGTCTTGCCGGTTCCCGTCTCCATCTCCACCGTGAAGTCTCCGGAGGTGAGCGCGCCGGAGGGCGGCAGGCCGTTCCGAAGTTGCACCTCGCGAAGGTTCTCGAGCAACTCGTCGTCGAGGAGGCTGAGTCGGTTGCCGACGCCCAGAGCATCTCCCGCGAAGGACAGCCCCATCTGCGGGTCGGTCACGTCGCGGGTGACGGTGAACTCCGTGCGGCAGATCTCCTGGCCCCGGAACAGGTCGCACACGGCCTCGATGGCCTGGAGCTGGTAGTCGAGGTTGGGCTCGAAGTGGAGCTTCATGGCTTGCGCCCCTTCGCCTTGCGACCGGGCTTCTGCTTCGGCGCCGGGAGCGCCCTGGCCGCCTCCTCCAGCGCCTGCTGCTGGGCGCGCTCGGCCTCGGCTTCCAGCAGCGCCCTGCGCCGCTCCGCGAATCGCTCGTATTGGGCCTCGGCTCGCGCATTGGCGTCGGCCTTGCTGACGCGGCCCTTGTGCTCCAGAACGTCGCGCTCGTTGAAGCGCAGGAAGTCGTCGAGACGGGTCTGCCAGTCGCGGAGGAAGATCTGCCTGCGCCGCCGCGCCTGGTCCTCGGCGAAGTCGAGCCACATGACGACGATGCGGTTCAACTCGCTGATCTCGTCGTGGTTCAGGTAGTTCTTGGCGACCGCGACATCGGCCTTGCGCACCGCCGCCCCCTTCCAGGTGGTCAGGCCCATGTTCGGCTGCGCGTTGTCGGCCCGCGCGGCGATCAGCTCGGCCGCCGTCATCCCGGTGGCGGCGTAGTGCAGCTTGTTCTGGATGGTCTGAAAGAAGGTGGCCACCGCGGCGCGCTGGGGATCGTAGTCGGCGGCCAGGGCAAATATCTCGCGCACGCGGAGGTAGACCCGCCGCTCGCTCGCCCGGATGTCCCGGATGCGTTCGAGCAGCTCGTCGAAGTAGTCGGGAGCGCCCGAACCCTCGACGGGTGGGCTCTTCAGCCGCTCGTCGTCCAGGGTGAAGCCTTTCACCAGATACTCGCGCAGCCGCTCGGAGGCCCAGATGCGGAACTGGGTGCCGCGCGGGGACCGGACGCGGTAGCCGACGGCCAGGATGGCGTCGAGGTTGTAGTGGTCGATCTCGCGGGCGACGTCACGGGACCCCTCCCGGCGAACGATCCGGAATTTCCGGATGGTTGCCCCCGGGTCCAGCTCGCCCTCCTCGAAGAGGTTGCGAAGGTGCTCGTTGATCGTGCGCACGTCCTTCTGAAAGAGCTCCCCCATCAGCGCCTGGGTGAGCCAGAGCGTCTCCCCGACGAAGCGGCACTCGAGGCGTGTTTGTCCATCCTCCGTCCGGTAGAAGATGAGCTCGCCCGTGGCCTCGGCGCTCTCGGCCATGGGCTACAGGCTCCGCACGTTGGCCAGCCCGTGCTGCTCGAGGATGGCGGCGAGGTTCGTCTTGGCCACGTCGTCGGCGAACGCGCTGTCGCGGAAGACGCAGGTGGTGTCGCCCGCGGGCGCGAGGGCCTCGTGCCAGGCGACGATGCCCTCGGCCAGCGGCCCGACCTGATCGCGCGTGATCTCGTCGGCGAGGCAGACGATCAAGACGCCGCCACCGACGCTGTGCACGTCCTTGCCAGAGAGTCTCTTCTTCTCGATCGGCACGCAGAGATCGAGCCCAAGCTTGAGAAGCAGCTCGTACAGGATGTCCGCCTCGGTGCGATTGGCCTTGAGGTGATCCACCGACTCTTCGAGGCTCGCGGGAAGGTTGTTTCGGTCCGGGTCCCACTCGCGTATGTTGCTGGAATCGAGCTTGAACACGCGGAACCCGAGGTCGCCCGCAAACATGGGACTTTCGGTCTTGATCTTTTTGGCAGCGCGGCGAAGGCGCTCCTTCGTGATCTCCGCGACGTTGAGCGGCTTCCGTAGTCCAGCGCAGAACTCAGCAGCCACCCGGTGCTCTGCTTCATCAGGATCGAGCCTCTGCGGGAGTTGAACTAGAATGAAGCGTCGGTTGCCGCCGTCCGCTACGTTGAGCGAGGCCACCGCGTGAGCGGTCGTGCCGGAGCCAGCGAAGAAGTCGAGAACGATCCCCGATCTCACCGAGTTAGTGACCGTCTGCACCAAATAGCGAATCAACGAGACGGGCTTCGCGAAGGCGAAGACGCGCTCCACGCCGAACAGGCTTGCCAGTTCCTCGTATGCGTCCTCGTTCGTTCCTGCCTTGTCGATGAGGCTCGAGGGCGCCTTGAACTTCTCGGCTTGATCGTGACGACCCACGTTGAATCCAAACCTCGAGGAAAGGTGCACTGACGTTCCGAGCGCCATCTCCGCATTGAGTTTCGCCTGAGTCCACACGAACGGCCCGCTCACTTGAAGCGCGCCGGCGATGGCTCCGTCGGCGACCGCGAACGGTGTCAGAAACTTCAGACGCGACTCGCCCTCACCGCGATCGCCAGCAGCATACTCGCCGTCGTCGAGGGTTGTTGTGACTGTGCAAGCAGGAAAACAAAGCTCCTTGACGGTGTTGGTCTTCTTCACCAGAGGTTGAAGCTTGTCCGAATATGCCCCTTCGCCATAAAGGGCCAGGCCCTCCTTGGTGCGCGCATAGGCCAGCACATATTCCGTCATGGAGCGGTGCGTATCCGAGAGATGGCTTCCCTTTCGCTTCTTAATCCACACGAACTGACAGATAAGGCACTCCTCGCCAAAAACATCGTCGCAGATCTCGCGCAGCGAGCCGACCTCTCCATCATCGATCGAGATGAAGATCAGTCCGTCGCGACTCAACAGCGCCTTGGCCAGTTTCAACCGCGGGTACATCATGTTCAGCCAGTTCGTGTGGAAGCGCCCCGACGCCTCGGTATTCGACGAGGTCTTGAAGCCCTCGTCGCTCACCTGGCCGGTGTAGCGCAGATACGTCGATAGGTTGTCGTCGTACTTGTCGGGATAGACGAAGTCCTTGCCCGTGTTGTACGGCGGGTCGATGTAGATGAGCTTCACCCTTCCCGCGTAGCTCTTCTGGAGGAGCTTCAGGACCTCGAGGTTGTCGCCCTCGATCATGAGGTTCTGGGTGGTGTCCCAGTCGACGCTGTCCTCGGGGCAGGGGCGCAGCGTGCCGTTTGAGGGGGTCAGCGCGAGCTGCCGGGCGCGGCGCTTGCCGTGCCAGTTGAGGCCGTACTTCTCCTCGCGCCCATCGACCGCCCCACCGAGGAGTTGCTTGAGCACGTCGAAGTCGATGCGCCCTTCGGTCACGGCCTCGGGGAACAACGTCTTCAACTGCTCGATGTTGCTCGCCAGGACATCGGCGGATCGGGTTTCGGGGTCCTCGGCGGTCAGCTTCCTCATCGTGGCCTCGGTGGTCATAGTTTGGCTCGGGTGGCCGCGTGCTCGGCCTGAATGCGCTTGAGCTCCAGGTTCAACTCCACCTGGCGGGCGACTTGAGGCTCCCTTGCTGCGACGGCGCGCAGGCTGGCCATCCGGGCCTCGAGCCGTTCGCAGTCGGCGAGGGCCGTCCGACGGGCGGCAGCCATCTCGCGCGACGGCGCGGCGGTGAAGGTCCCGGTCACCTGGGCGGCGAGAAGCGCCACGACGGTGTCCAACCAGCCCTGGTACAGCGCGAACAGGTCGACGTGGGGTTGCCGAGCGATGGCCATGTGGACCAGGAAGGCGGCACCTGGCTCTCCGCTGAGAGACGCGCCAAGGTCGGCCGCGACCAGCGCGCCGTCGAGCACGGTCGCACCCGCCTCGCCCTGCGAGCGGCGCTTGTGGGCGAGCGAGATCGCCAGCGCGTCGCCCTGCGTGGCGATGAGCAGCACGGGGTACGGCACCGCGCGGTGGATGAGCTCGGCAAGCCTCGTGGCCTGGGCGGTGGCGCGGAGCACGGCGCCGAGGACCGCGATCTCGAGATAGTCGCGCGTCCCATCGCGGAATTCCGGGACGCCCATGGTCGTGGGCTTGAGGGCAGCCAACCAGAAGACCTCCTCGATGCCCTCGTTGATCTTGCGCTTGTCGGCAGCGGTGGGTGCGCCGTTCTCCACCAGCAACTTCTTAGGGACGCGTCGGTCCACACGCGCGCCCGACGGCATGTCGAGCGCGGCGATGACGTCCGCGGCAGTCACGTGGCCGTCTCCGGCAGGATGACCAGGAACGCCACGACCTCGAAGTCGTTGATGCCGGCGAACTCGCCCTCTAGCGCGTGGGTGCCGCCGGGCGTGAAGAGGCTGGCGACGGCCGCCTCTTCCCTCTTGCCGACGACCGAAGCGACCGCGGCGGCCAGCAGCCGCCGCGCGGCCTCCATGTCCTCGCCTTGCCGCGTCGCCCTGTCGAAACGGGCGCAGGCCGCAGCGTCCGGCAGGTCGCGCCCGATGCAGACCCGCTTGAGCCGATCGAGGATCCGCTTGGCCTGGGGGAACGGCAGGAGAACGGCGCCGTCGTCTCCGACGTGGACGAGATAGTGCGGAGCAAGTGGGTAGCCCGGCTCGAACGCTCGCCGGGCTGCGTCGCCCTCCGCCCGCAGGCAGAAGATGACGCCCGGCGGCACGTCGGCAGCGGCTGCCGTCGTGACCGCGGAAGCACCGAGCGGCAGACCTTCGAGCAGGCCCGGATGGGCCCGGACGTACTCGGCGAGGTCGATCCGAAAGTCGGTGAGCGTGAGGTCGGCGATGGACACGCCCGTCGAGAGGTCTTCCAGGTCGATGACGGCGTCCTGGAGCCGGAGTAGCTGTTTGCGGCGATACTCGAGGTCGTGCATCTGATTGCCAGACTGCTGCTCGATCAGGTTCTCCTCGCCGGTCGCCGAGATGTCGAGCAGCACCATTCGGCCGCTCACGCGCTGCTCGAGGTTGATGTACTCCTCCAGCTCCATGTTGGGCCAGAAGTTGACGAGCTGGATGCGTTCGTTGGGCGAGCCGAGGCGGTCGATGCGGCCGAATCGCTGGATGATGCGGACCGGATTCCAGTGAATGTCGTAGTTGATGAGGCAGTCGCAGTCCTGGAGGTTCTGGCCCTCGGAGATGCAGTCGGTGGCGATGAGCAGATCGATGTCGCCTTCGCTCGCGAAGTCGTCTTGCCTCTCTTTGGCTCGTGGGGCAAACGCCGTGAGGATCGAGGCCAGGTCGCTCCGTAGGCGGGGCAGCGTCGTCCGGTTGCCTCCGGTCCCCGTGACCAGCGCCGTCTCGAGACCAAGGGTCTCCTTGCCCCAGGGGGCGACCTGCTCGTAGAGATAGCGGGCGGTGTCGGCGAAGGCGGTGAAGACGATGACCTTACGGTTGCCTGGGTTGATCGGGTTCCGGCACTTGTGCTCGATGACCTTGCGCAGCTCCGCGAGCTTGGCGTCGCGACCTGCGTCCACCTGGCGCGCCGCGGAGACGAGCGTCGCGAGGCGGTTTCGGTCCTCGACCAGATCCTGCTTCCAGCGGATGAGATCCACGTCGTTCAACAGGACCTTGACCTTGCGCCCGACCAGTAGGCTCTCGACGCCAGGGTCGTCGAAGTCCACGTCCTCGATTTCGATCTCCTCGACCGAATCGGGCCGCTCTTCGATGCGCGCCAACGTGGCCTCCACGTCTCGAAGCTGCCGCTCGACCGTGAGGGCGAACGAAGGCACGGCGCTCTCCATGCGCTTGAGCACGTTGACGCGCAGGAGGTGAATCAGACTTTCCTCGCGGTCGACCTGCCTGAAGAAGCCGGTGCCGCCCTTGACCTCGGTGCTGTACTTCTTGTCGTAGGCCTCTTGCTTGTGCGGCAGCACGTAGCGCAGGGGCACGTACGAAGAGAGATTGAGGCGGCGGATCTCCTGGTTGATGTCCCGGATCGACCGGAGCTCACCGGCGCTGTCGACGTCGGCCTTGATGTTGATGGGCTTCAGTCGCGTCGGAAATCGGCCGGTCTCGCTGATCCCGTAGTACTTCTCCACATGCTTCCGCGAGCGGGCGATCGTGAGCAGGTCGAGCAACGTGAAGTAGTCGAAGCCGAGCATCTCGACCAGGCGCGCCGGCGTGCGCTCGGCGTCGTCGAGCCCGAGCCACCGGTTGAACTGCTTCTGCGCCAGCCGCGTGGTGCTGTCGATGCTGGCGATGCCGTGGTCAATCAGGGCCGTGTCGTCGCCCTCGGTGGCGAAGGCGATCTGGTTGCGAAGGTCGGCCATCCGGTTGTTCACCGGCGTGGCCGAGAGCATGAGGACGCGCGTCTTGACGCCCTCCTGGATGATCTTGCGCATCAAGCGGTCGTAGCGGGTCTCGCTTCCCGCACGCGGCGTCTTCTTGTTGCGGAAGTTGTGTGACTCGTCGATGACGACGAGGTCGTAGTTCCCCCAGTTGACGTGCGCGAGGTCGATGTCGCCCGACAGGCCACCGCCGCGAGACAGGTCGGTGTGGTTCAGGACGTCGTAGTTGAAGCGATCGGGGGCGAGGAAGTTCCGGCGGTCGTTCGCCTTGTAGAGGGTCCAGTTGTCGCGCAGCCTCTTGGGTACCAGGACGAGCACGCGATCGTTCCGGAGCTCGTGGTACTTGATGATGGCAAGGGCCTCGAACGTCTTTCCGAGGCCCACGCTGTCCGCGAGGATGCAGCCGCCGAAGCGGTCGAGCTTGTCGATCGCGCCAACCACGCCATCCCGCTGGAACTTGTAGAGCTTCTTCCAGACGACCGTGTCGCGGATGCCGGTGGCGGACTTGACGATCCGGTCCTCGTCCAGGGCCTCCTCGCGCGCGCCGAAGAGCCGGTGGAGGATGAGGGCGTACAAGGAATGGGCGCCGCGGTGCGCCGCCAGCGCGTGCAGCGAATCGAGGACGCATTGCTTCTCGGCCGGCTTCGGCGTGAGGCTCGCCCACTGCGCCTCGAACCACGTGCCGAGAGGCCGTGCTTCCGCGACGGTCTCGGAGGCCTGGATCAGGCTGAGCGGATTCCCCGGCGTGACCCCAAGCCCGGTCGTGGTGAGAGACAACGCGCCGTACACGGCCCGCTGCGGCTGGCCGTCCGCGTCGCGGACCAGCAGGGTCCCTTGGGGAACCGATGCCGCCGTGGGTCGCAGGTCGACGCTTTCTCGAAGCCACTTCTCGCAGCTCTTCGCGAACCACCGAGCCTGAAGGCGATTCCTCGCGGCTCGGTCGGCCTCGCCGCCCAGGAGCATGAGATCGCTGCCGGCGGGCGGGAGGATCATGCGAGTGCTCGCGATGCGCGCCAGAGTCTCGCGCAGGGCGGCGAAGCCGAAGATCGACAGATGCGGCGTGACGATGTCGAGCGACTGGCTCGCCGCCAACCCGGTCGACACGAGATCGACGACGCGGTCGCTGCCGGTGTTGCGGATGAGCTTCAAGTCCGGCCCCGCCGATCGGGCGATCGTGCAGGCCGTCTATCGATGGTTGCAGCGGGCGCGCCGACCTCGACCTCGGACAGCTCGAGCGGCGAGAGGCGACCCTGAAACAGCAACTCGATCCGGCCCGGCGCGACGCGCTGGCTGCCGCGGCACTCCCCTTCCAAGACCAACTCCGCCATGCGATCGATTTAGCATGGGCCTCCGCCATCCGTCACGGGCTGGATTTCGCGGGGCCGCGTCCATGCAGCGCGGGAAGGAGCCCATCGCCTGGCTCAGGGGGAAGGTGATGAAGAGGCAGCGGGAGTGGGCGAGCCGGGCCACGAAGGCGCTCACGCGCCGGGCGCAGCCGGGGAGCGCGTAGCCGAAGTCGGCCCAGTCGACCTGGAGCAGCTTGCCGGGCGCGAGAACCGCGCCCTCACCGTCCCGGGCGGCGGCCTCAACGACGGTTTCGCGGCGTCAGCCGGCACGTCGACGGAGCTGTAGAGAGCCATGACCGAGCCGTCGAGGCCCTTCACCGGTCGGTATAGAGCCTCGACCGAGCCGTTGAGGCCCTTCACCGACCGGTATAGAGCCATGACCGAGCCGTTGAGGCTCTTCACCGACCGGCATAGAGCCTCGACCGAGCCGTTGAGGCCCTTCACCGACTGGTATAGAGCCACGACCGAGCCGTTGAGGCCCTTCACCGACCG
>JAJXSP010000087.1 GCA_021784515.1 Myxococcales bacterium
GATCGTCGAGCGGCTCGACGCCACGCGCGATCTGGTCGCGGCGCGCTTCCAGGATCCCGCGGCGTTCCGCGCGGCGGTGCTGCGGCCGCCGCCGTGGCTCGCGCTCGAGCGCTCGTCGGTGCACGACGGCTTCGCCTTCCGCGAGCGAGCGGTGCACTTCGGCGCCTTCCGCCTCGACCCCGAGGAGCTGGCGCTGCTCGAGCGCTGCGACGGGCGCGGCGTCGGCGAGGTGGCCGAAGGCGAGCGATCGCTGGAGCGCCTGGGCCTGCTCGCCGAGCGGGGGATGCTGGTGGTGTGAGCATCCCGCGCCGTCGGTGGCATGCGCGTCGCAACGCGATCCGCGCATGAAGATCGCGTGCGTGGTAGGGCCCGGCTTCGAGGACAGCGAGCTGCGCGTGCCGTACGATCGCTTCCGCGCGGCCGGTCACGAGGTGACGTTGATCGGGCCGAAGAGGGGCGACCGCCTCGACGGCAAACGAGGCCGCGAGCAGGTCTCCGCCGACATGGGCATCGCCGAGGCGCGGCCCGGCGACTTCGACGCCCTGTTCATCCCGGGCGGCTACTCGCCGGACAAGCTGCGGGCCGACCGGCGCTTCATCGACTTCGTGCGCGCCTTCCGCGACCGCCCGATCCTGGCGATCTGCCACGGGCCGCAGCTCCTCATCAGCGCCGAGATGGTGCGCGACCGGACGCTGACCTCGTGGAAGACGGTGCAGATCGACCTGCGCAACGCGGGCGCCGACGTGCGCGATCAGGATGTGGTCGTCGACGGCAACCTCGTCACCAGCCGCGGGCCGTCCGACGTCGATGCCTTCGTGCGCGAGTCGCTGGCGCTGCTCGGCGGCGGCGCCGAGGCGCACCCGTAGACGCCGATCAGATCCGCGTGTGGGTGCGCAGCCAGCGAATCGTCTCGTCGAGGGTCTCGCCCGGATCGCGCGCCGAAAAGCCCAGCTCGCGCTCGGCCTTCGTCGAGTCGCAGTACCAGAACACCTGCCCCATCTCGACGGAGATGCGATCGACCGGCGGCTCGCGATCGAGCTGTCGGTACAGGTGCTCGACGAGGATCGCGCCGCCCTTCTGCACCCGCTCGGGCAGGCGCAGCCACGGGCAGCGCACCTTCGAGGCTCGCTCGAGGCGGCCGAAGAACTCGGCGCAGGTCCAGTTCGGCCCGCCGAGCAGGTAGCGCTCGCCCGCGCGGCCGCGCTCCATCGCCGCGAGAGTGCCGGCCGCCGCGTCGCGCGCGTCGACGAAGTTGACGCCGCCCGGCGGCACCGCGGGGATCTGCCGGCGCAGGAAGCGCAGCACGTCGCCCGTCGAGGACTGCCGCCGATCGCCCGGCCCCAGCAGCAGGCTCGGGCTCACGATCACGATCTCCAGCCCGAGCTGCCGGCCGAGATCGAGCGCCAGCTTCTCCTGGTAGATCTTCGAGAGGTAGTAGGGCCAGCCGGAGACGATCTCCGTCGCGTAGGGGGCGCGCTCGTCGAGGATCGGCTCGGGCTCGCGCGACACGGCGATGGTGCCGCTCGACGAGGCGATCACCACGCGGCGCACGCCCGCCGTCGCCGCCGCCTCGAGCAGCCGCCGCGTCCCCTGCACGTGCAGGCGCATCATCGTCGCCGAGGCGGCCGGGTCGCGCGACACCGCGCCGGCGAGGTGGTAGACGGTCTCGCAGCCGTCGAGGAGCGCGGCGAGCGAAGGGTCGTCGGCGCGCTCGCCCACCACGCTGCCGGCGACGTACTGCACGCCCTCGCGGATGGTCGGCTCGTAGGTGCCGCGCACCAGGACGCGCAGATCGGGGGTGCCCCGCTCGACGAGCAGCCCGAGCAGGTGCTCGCCGAGGAAGCCGGTGCCGCCGGTGACGAGCGTGGCGCCGCTCATGCCTGCTCCTCCGCGCGATCGACGCTGCCCGCCGGCGCCAGCCTGCGCACCGCCCGCTCGACGATGCTCGCCGCGGCGCGGTTCTGCTCGCCGCGCGGCAGCCCCAGGACGGCGTCGCGCAGCGCCTGCCACCGGATCACCGGCCCGATGTGGGCGGCGATGGCGCGGTTCTTCGGCACCACGCTCCCCTTGGGCAGCGCGCCGTGGGTGCCCTCGAGATACATCGGCAGCACGTCGGTGCGGTTGGCGAGCGCGAGGTAGCCGATCGACGGCTTGAAGTCGGCCATCACGCCGGTCTCCGAGCGCGTGCCCTCGGGGAAGATGAGCAGGACGTAGCCGTCCTTGATCACCTGCGAGGCGAGGCGCAGCGACTCGCGCAGCGAGCCGTGCCGGTCCATCGGCACGAGGTTGGTGAAGTTCTCGAAGTAGGCGCGGCGGAGCGGGTCCTCGAAGAAGTAGTCCTTCGCGGCGAGCGCGCGCAGGTGCGGCCCCCACTCGCCGAGCGCGTGCTTGACCAGCCCCATGTCGAGGTGGCTGGCGTGGTTCGCGGCGACGAGGAAGGTGGTGTTCCGCGGGATGTGCGCCTTGCCCGTGACGCGGGTGTGAAACAGGCGCTCGTAGGTCATGCGCTGGCCGTAGGTGAGCACCGCGTCCCCGACGGCGACGAGCGGCCGCGGCACGTCGATCTCCAGCGCTTCGTCGACCGGCGCCTTCGCCTTCGCCTTTGGCGCCTTCCGCTCCAAGCGCCCCCAGGTCGAGACGAGCGCCGTGAAGTCGGCCACCGTCGCCACGCCCGAGAGATCGGCCGCCTCGGGCACCGCCACGCCGGCCGCGTCGAGCGCCACGCCCAGCTCGGTGAGCATCAGCGAGTCGTAACCGAGATCGGTCAGGCGCGCCTCGGGGTGCACGCGATCGACCGGCTTGCCCGCCACCTCGGCGAGGAGCTCGTGCAGCCAGCTCTCGCCGCCGCCGGCGGCCAGCGCCGCCTTGCTCGCCTCGCCTGCGTGGCTCTTCCAGCGCTCGAGCTTGCGGATCTCCTCGACGACGAGCTTGCGCTTCACCTTCCTCGTGGAGGTCTTGGGGAGCTCGAGGTCGGTGAAGTGGAGGATCTTGATCCGCTTGGGCGGCGGCAGCTTCACCGAGACGCCCTTGAAGTGGTCGCGCAGCTGGTCGCGCACGCCCTCGCGCCCGAGATCGCCGTGGCCCTCGTACTCCGGCACCGCGAGGCACGCCACCACCTCGTGGCGCTCGCCCTCCTCGCCTCCGACCATCCCCACCACCGACAGCTCCTTCAGGTAGGGCGAGTCGCGGTAGCGCTCCTCCAGCTCGTCGGGGTAGACGTTCTCGCCGTTGGCGCCGATGATCACGTCCTTCTTGCGCCCGACGATGTAGAGGCGGTTGTCCTCGTCGAAGCGCCCGAGGTCGCCGGTGTGCAGCCAGCCGTCGTGCAGCACCTCGGCGGTCGCCGCGGGGTCCTCGTAGTAGCCCGCCATCACGTTCGGGCCCGAGGCGATCACCTCGCCCACGCCGCTGCCGTCGGGCTCGGCGATCTTCACCTCGACCCCCGGCAGCGGCTCACCGACCGAGCCCGCGATGAGGCGCGTCCCGGGGCGCGCCACGGTCAGCACCGGCGCCGCCTCGGTGAGCCCGTAGCCCTCGAAGAGGCGGAAGCCGAGGCCGCGGAAGGCGTTCATCACCTCGACGGGGAGCGCGGAGCCGCCGCTGATCATGGTGCGGACGCGGCCGCCGAACTTGCGGTGGATCGGCCAGAAGAGGAGGCGCCCGAGGTTGGGCGCGAACTGGTCCCACGCCGGCGGCGTCTTCTCGCGCAGCTTGCGGTTCCACTCGACGAGCACGTCGAAGGCGCGCTCCACCCACGGCCCGCGCTCGCGCAGCTGCTTGACGATGCGGCGATGCAGCAATTGCCAGAGCGCCGGCACGCCGATCAGGCCGGTGACGTTGCCCTCATCGAAGGCCGCCTCGAGCGACTCGGCGGAAAGCTCCTCGATGTAGGAGATCTGCGCGCCGCGCATGAGCGGCACGAGCAGCCCGGCGGTGAACTCGAAGGTGTGGTGCAGCGGCAGGACGGAGAGCAGGCCGTCGTGCTGGTCGAAGTCGAAGACCGAGGCGAGCTTGGCGATCAGCGACGAGAAGTTCTTGTGCGTCAGCATCACGCCCTTCGGGCGCCCCGTGGTGCCCGAGGTGAAGATGAGCGACGCGAGGTCGTCGCCCTTCCGACTTGGGGACGGTGTTGACGTTTCTACAGTTCTGCCTTCTTCGAAAAATTCCTGCCCGGTGTGAACGGTAGAAACGTCAACACCGTCCCCAACCAGCTCGTCCCCAACCAGCTCGTCGAAGCCGAGGCGCGGCGCGCCCAGCGCGGCCTCGTCGAAGTCGCCCGTGCGGCACAGGCGGGTCCACTGCTTGTCGGAGATCACCGCCAGCCGCGCGCGTGAGGAGGCGACGCAGTTGGCGATCTCCTCCCCGACCGAGGCGCCGTCCACCGGCACCACCGTCGCGCCCGCCTTCAGGATCCCGAAGTAGGTGATGCCCCACTCGGGGCGGTTCTCGCTGCACAGCAGCACGCGGTCGCCCGCCACCACGCCGCGCGCGCGCAGCACCGCGGCGGCCCGCTCGGCCAGCTCGGCGAGGCGGCCGTAGGTCGTGCGGCGCGGCGCCTCGCCCTTGCGGGAGGGCGGCGGCAGCATCCGCATCGCGGTGCGGTTCTTGTGGTGCTTGGTGGTGGCCTCGAACATCTCGAGGAGGTCGCGGTAGGTGTAGACCGACCGCGGCTTGGACTTGAACTCCTCCTCGATCTCCGGGAACACCCACTTCTCGAGGCCCGGCATGTGGACGCCGAGCCAGTACTCGCGCCACTCGATCGCCTCGGGGTCCCAGCGCAGCGCCTGCCGGTCGTGCGGCGCCATCTTCGCCATCAGCGCCCGCATGTGGTCGCTCTTGAACACGTAGCGGCGGTCGTAGATGAACGGCTGGAACAGCTCGAACAGGCTCTGCGTCTGTCCGGTCAGCGACGAGATCGAGGCGAGGCGCTCCTTGGCGTGCTCGGCCAGCGCCGCGACGCGCGGGGCCCCCCAGCGCGGCGTCCACTGGTCGATGAGCTTCGTCGCGCCGTCGGCCAGCCCCTTCCACAGCGGCGACGACGTGCGGTCGAAGCGCTCCTTGCCGACGGGGATCGGCTCCAGGCGCGCCTGGAGCCTGTTCCACCAGGCCATCCCCTCGTCGCGCTCGCGGAAGTAGCGGCGCTTGTACAGCCCGAGCAGCTCCACGCAGCGACGGACGTACAGCGGGTTCGAGTCGGAGGAGCCGAGCTGGTAGACGCGCTCGCCGCAGCCCGCGATCGTCGCCGCCGTCGCCGCGATCAGCCCCGCGGCCACCTGGTCGACCGGGATGACGTCGAGCACGCACTTGTCGCCGGCGAGGTAGTTGCGGTGCCCCATCAGCGCCAGCATCGCGAGCGGCGCCGTGGTGGTGAAGCCCTCGTTCCAGCCGGGGAACGGGTAGCGCACCGCGCTCTCGACGACGGCGGGGCGCACCAGGCACCAGTTCAGCCCGTGCTCCTTGCCCGCCTGGGCGCACACCTGGTCGCCGAGCGACTTCGTGTACGTGTACGTGTTGGTCCAGCCCCAGTGCTTCGCGCGCTCCATGCCGAGGCGCTTGAGCTCCTCGGCCATCCACACCTTGCGCTCGCGCTGGATGGCGATCTTCAGCGCGCGCTCGTCGTCCTCGTCGCGCCCCTCGGCGCGCAGGCGTTGCCGGCCGACCTCCCGGAACATCGAGAGGTGGGCGCGGTCGTCGGCGCGGGCGCGCACCTGCTCGATCAGGCGCTGGCAGTCGGCGATCTCCGTGTCGACGGAGAAGTCCTCGCCGCGCAGCTCCTCGCGGCGCGGGAAGTAGCCGGCCACGTCGGCGTCCTCCCAGATCTCGCCGTCGCGCTCGCCGGCGACGAAGCAGGTGGAGACGTGGATCAGCGCCGCGCCGGTCCGAAGCGCCACCGCGACGACGTTCTGCACGCCGAAGGTGTTGATGCGCAGCGCCGTCTCGAGGCTCGGGTCGAAGGAGACCAGGCCCGCGCAGTTGATGATCGCGTCGAGGTGGCCGAGCTCGGCGAGGTCGGCCTCGGTGAAGTTGCACAGCGGGCGCGCCACGTCGCCGGCGAGCGGCGCCACCTTGTCGTGGAGGAACTCCTGATATCGGTTGCCCCACACCTCGCGGATCGGATCGAACACCGGCGAGGCGGCCACCTTGCGGAAGAAGCGGTCCTCGGCCGAGGAGCCCGCGCCGGGCCGCACCACGACGTAGGCCTTGCCCAGGTTCGGGTACTGCCGCAGCAGCATCGAGAGCGCGACCTTGCCGACGAAGCCGGTCGAGCCGATGAACAGGACGCGCTTGCCGGCGAAGGTCTCGCCGACGTCGAGCAGCGACGGGGATTCGGGCGTGGGGGCGCTCATCCGGGCCGGCGAAGACTATCGTTTCGCCGTGGGGGGGGCAAGCATCAGCGGCGCGGCGCGCCGGGGTGATTACTTCTGGGCGATGGCGGCGAGGCAGGCTTGCGAGATGGTGGCGTAGATGTTCAGGCAGGCGGCGTCCGCCTGGAAGAACTGCAGCTCCATCCCGGCCACGCAGTTCGGGCCGGCGATGAGGCAGGTCATGTAGTTGCAGAGCTTGGTCTGGTCGTCGGCACTCGAGCAGGCGCCGTTCTTTACCATCTGGCACCGCGCCTGGTCGACCGTCCGGCCGCCGCAGTCGCAGCTGCCGCACTTGCCGCCGAGCTGGTTGGCCAGCGCGCAGAGGTCGCCGCCGTTGCACATCTGGTTCACGGGCGCGCTCAGGTCGGCGCCGGCGGCGGCCGCCATGTCACCGGCGGGCGCCACGCCGAAGTCGGCGACCGGCGCCGGACAGTACATGTTGAACTTCGCCGTGCAGTCGTTGCACGGCTGGCCGCCGACCAGGCCCGCCGCGCAGCTGCAGCTGTCCCCGCCGGGGAACTTGTACGTGACGCCGACGCTGGCGATGCCGGCGCCGACGCACACCTGGACGTTTGCGCCCGAGGCGCACGTGGCCGCCGAGCAGCTCTCGGCGAGGTTGCCGTTGCCGCATGCCGCGAGCGTCGCGAGGCCGAGCATCGACACGATCGACAGGATCTTCTTCACGCTATCCTCCTCTGTTCCTGCGCCCGCAGGCGCGCCTGCGGGTAACCGCTAAGGCAGAAGGGCGAGCGCAGTCAAGTCTTATGAAGCGCTCGGGGCGGGGTAGTCGGCGCGGATGCCGCGTTCATCGGCGCGGCCATCGCGTCGGGGTTCACGTCCTTCGCCGGCACGTCGTCCGGGCTCTTCGCCCGCCGCTTGGCGCACCGGGCGCGACCGACTCGGCGCCGATGCGCGGCGCGACGGCCTTCTTCACCTTCGCTCCATTGATCTGCGCCACCCTCGGCGCCACGCCCCGCGCCGGCGCCTTCCGCGGACTGCTCGACCTTCCTGGCTTCTTCGTTGCCATGGACCCACCTCCACTCCCGCAGCCCGCGCCGCGAGCGCTCCGCACGCTGGCCGAGCGGCTACGGAGCGAGCAAATTTTTTGCCTCCGCGATTGAGCCGGCGCTAACGTCGTTCCATCGACCGCTGATGGAGAGATCGCATGCTTCTTCACGGAGCGAGCGAGCGCGCGCAGCGAGACCCTGCGAGCGACGGCGACGGCGACGAGCCCCGGAAGACGGGCCACGACATCCACTTCCTGTCGCGGCTGGAGCGCGTCGGCTATGGCGAGTCCGACCTGGCGCTGCGGCTGTACCGCGACCCGGCGCTGGTCGAGGCGCTGTTCGGCGAGCGCGGCGTGCCACCCGACGCCGAGCGGATCGCCATCCCGCTGGGCGACCGAGCGGAGCCGCCGCACGTGGTGGTCGCGCGCGGCGGGGCCTTCGTCACCTGCCTGGGGGCGGAGATGGCGATCACCGATCTGCCGGTCGTGCCGTTCGATCGGCTGACCATCCAGCTCCTTCGCTCCGACGAGGCGCGCGCGCGGAGGGAGCGCGCCGGCGAGGTGCTCGACGACCGGAAGGCCACGCGCCGGCTCTACGATCGCCTGCTCCGCGCCGGGCTCGGCCTCACCCGGGAGGAGTTCCAGCAGCTCGCCGCCATCGCGCCGGTGCTGCTGCCCGCGTTCATCGAGGTGATGGTGGACGTCCGCCAGGAGCTGCTCGGCGACCTGGCGCCACGGGTGGGCCGCCTGAAGCGCGGGCGGATGGACGAGTCGCTCTGCCGCTACTTCTGGATGAGCGCGCACGCGCTCGGGCACCTCATGCTGCTCACCAGCCTCGGGGGCCGCCGCGACGTGGAGCGCTGGGCGGTGAAGCTCGGCGAGCTGAACGGCTTCGAGGAGCTGTACCTGCGCACCGCGTGGCTGGGCGACGGGCCGCTCGCGCTCAAGGCGTTCTGGGCGGTCGGGCGCGCGGGAAAGGTGGCGCTGCCGCTCATCAAGCACGCGCTCGGGCGCTCGCGGAGCCTGGAGTCGTGGGGCATTCGCGCGCTCGCCCTGCTCGCCATCGCCGCGCGCCACCGCCGGCTGCGCGCCGAGGTGCAAGGGACGATCACGCTCGGGCACTTGCCCGAGGAGCTGCACCAGGGCGAACGGGCGGGCCGCTTCATCCACATCTTCCAGGAGACCCTGAAGTGGGCGGCCCAGCACGACGGCGCGGAGGAGCCGGAGGCGCGCGAGCTTCACCTACGGCTGATCGCGAGCACGGCCGTCGAGCGCGGGGAGGCGGACCTCGCGCAGTGGGTCCGGGATCCGCTGGCCCCGACGCGGGCGGCGCTGATGCCGCTCCAGTTCATCGAGCGTGAACCCGAGGTGGGCCTCTTGCGCATGGTGGCCGCGGTGGCGGCGCTCGCCCCGCTGCCGGCCGATCGGTTCTACCCGCCCGCCGCCGACGTCGCGCTCGCGCCCGAGTTCTCCGTCGAGGCGGTGCTCGAGATGGCCAGCTTCGCGCGCCCGGACGGGCCGGTGCACGCCGCCCCGAGGCCGGGCCGCAACGACCCCTGCACCTGCGGCAGCAACAAAAAGTACAAGCGCTGCTGCGGAACCTAGCGACGGAACCTGGCGCGGACGGTGTTTGAAGATCGAGGCTTCGCCGAGCGCTCGATCGTTGCGAGCTTCGAACCCCGTCCTGCCTCAGCGCGGGCAGGCGCCGGGCACGCCACCCTTGCAGGCGCGGTCGCGCAGCACCGCCGCGCGGGCCGCGTCCTGCGCCACCCCATCGCCCTCCGCGACGAGCACCGCCAGCGCCGCGCAGGCCTTGGCGATGCCGGCCGAGCAGCCGCGCTCCTCGAGCGCCGCCCCCCGCGTCGCGTCGCGTGGGAGCGTCGCGCTGGCGAGGTGGAGCAGCCCGGCGGCGTAGCAGCCGCGGGCCGCGCCGCCGTCGCAGGCGGCCTCGAACAGCCGGGCGGCGGTCTTCTCGTCGCGCGCCTCGCCGCCCGAGCCGTCGGCGAGGTGGAGCGCGAGGCCATAGCAGGCGTCCCAATCGTGGCTCTCGCAGCCCCGGCGGAAGGCGGCGGTGGCGCGCGCCGCGTCGGGCGGGCCGCCGATGCCGTTTTCGAACAGCACCCCGAGGTTGGCGCAGCCGCTCGGGTCGCCGCCGTCGCAGGCGCGCTGGTAGAGGGCGCGAGCGCGCGCCTCGTCTTTGTCGCCGCCCTCGCCGTGCGAGCAGGCGTAGGCGAGCAGCGAGCAGCACTGCGCGTCGCCGCCGTCGCAGCCGCGGGTGAGGAACGGGCGCGCCGCGGCGGGATCGTGCGCCTCGGTGAGCGCGACGCCGGCACGGCGGCAGGCGGAGGGATCGTCGGCGAGGCAGGCGGCGCGGGAGGCGTCGAGCGCGCTTCCTGCGCGAGGCGCCGGCGCGCTCCGACGCGCGAGCCCGACGGCCACGCCGGCTGCCACCGCCACGATCAGCCCGGCCGCGATCGCCACGGTGCGGAGGCGGAGCGCGGGTGCCGGCGGCGTGCCTCCTTCCCGTCGACGAGCGGCCGAGGCGGCGACCAGCGCCGCGATGTCGTCCTCGGTGAGCGGCGGGACCGGATCCTCCTCGGGCGCCAGGCGCACCTGGCGCGCCGCGCTGCCCAGCGCCGGCAGGCCACCGCCCGACACTACGTGCAGATCGCCGCGCTCGTCGACATGCAGGAGGTGGGCGCGCCGCCGCAGCTGCACCAGCGGCGTCACGGTGCGCAGAAGCTCGCGCACCGACGGGCCGCCGCCCACCACCGCGAGGTGCAGCTCCTCGTCGGCGGCCTCCTCCATCACCGCTCGCACCCGCGCCCGCAGGCCGGCCATCCCGGGCTCGCTCTCGGCGTCGGCGGCCATCGCCAGCAGCGCCAGCCACGCGCCGTCGCGCACCGAGAGCCACGCCGTGTCGCCCGCCACCTCGGCGAGCTTCACCCGGGCCGGCGTGCCGTCGGGCCCGGGCTCGACGAGCACGCGCAGGAGGCGGTTGCGCAGGGCGAGGGGATGCATCGCGGGCGATCTTAAGGTGCCACTGGACGAATGCCACTTCCCGCAGCGCTCGCCGGGTCGCCGGGCCCCTCGCGCAGCGAGCCGGCCACGCGCGCGCCCACCCCGTTCCACGCCGCCAGCCCATCGGCGAGCCGGTACACGCGCACCACCACCGTCGCGCGGCCGACGATGGCCGCGTAGCTGGTGCGGTCGAGGCCGCCCTCGGTGCGTTCGTCGCGCACCACCATCCGCCGCGCCCCCACCGTCTCGACGCGCGCCTTGCCCGACGGCTGAATGCCCTTCGCCTGGGCCCGGTCGACCTCGCCGCGCAGCTCGTCGAGCGCGACCTCGGGGTCGGGGGGCGCGGCCTGGAGCGGCAGCACCACCGTCTCGATCAGCAGCGGGTCGCGCCGCGGCGTGCCCCACGAGGCGAGCGTGGCGTTCTCGTGATGCTCGACCTCGCCCGGTGCAAAGCCGCGCGGCACGTCGAGGAGCAGCGCGCCGCCGGGGACGCTCTGCGCGGTGAGCGGCGGCGGCGAGCGGAGCTCCCACGGGCGCCCGGTGACGAGCGCCGCGCCGACGGACAGCGCCATCGCGAGGCCGCACAGCCAGGCGAGCACCCCGAAGCCGCGCGCGCGGCTGCCGCCGTCGGCGTCCGCCGGCTCGAGGCCGAGCGCGAGCAGGCCGCCGCCGACGAGGGCGAGGCCGGCGAGAACACCGCCGACGTGCGCCAGGAGATCGATGCCCGCCTGCAGCGAGTAGACGAGGTTGATCACCAGCGGCGACCACATCTGCTTCTTCAGCCGCCCCAGCGTCGCCGGCGGCAGCAGCCCGCGCGGCCGCAGCGCCAGCCCGATCCCGGCGCCCATCAGCCCGAACAGCGCGCCCGAGGCGCCGACGCTGTAGGTCTTCGGGTGGCCGATCGCGCTCCCGAGGGCGCCGCCCAGCGCCGCGAGCGTGTAGAGCACGAGGTAGCGCCGCCGCCCGAGCAGCGCCTCGAGGAACGGCCCGAAGCTGGCGAGGGCGAGCAGGTTGAACGCGAGGTGCGCCACGCCGCCGTGCAGGAACGCGTAGGAGAGCAGGCGCCACGGCTCGCCGCCGAACGCGCGCTCGCCCTGGTTGGCGCCCATGCGGAGGTGCACGAGCGGCGAGCCGCCCCACAGCTCCTCGAGGAGGAACATCGCCACGCACGCGACGCCGAGGGCGACCGTGACGGCGGGGAAGGGGGCGGACACGGCGCTGGCGAAGCGGCGCTCGGCGGCCACCAGCGGCGCGCCCTCGCGCAAGCGGGCGGCGATCTCCTCGGGGGAGAGCGGAGTCACCTCGGCGAGGCGCGCCACCGCGGCGTCCAGCTCGGCGAGGCGCAGGCGGCCCGCCACGCGCACGAGGCGGCCCTCGCCGTCGAGCTGGTGGATCGCCACGCGCCGTCGCAGCGAGAAGCCGGGCGCGAGGCGGCACAGCGCGGGGGCCACGTCGGGCCCGCCGCCGCACACCACGAGGTGCAGCGTGCCGCGCTGGAGCGCGTCGACCACGCGGCGGGCGCGCGCCTCGAGCGCGGCGAGATCGTCGGGCGCCCGCAGCAGCACCAGCGACGGTCCCGAAGGCGTGTCGAGCCACGCCACCTCGGCGTCGGCGCCGACCAGGGTCGCCGCCGGTCCGCGCGCGGGCTCGACCAGCGCGCGCAGCAGGCGATCTCGAAGCGCCGCAGCGTCCATCGGTGTCCTCTCTACTTCACGGTCCATGTCGCGGCGAAGATCGTGTCCGGCGGCGTGAGCGCCGGCACGTCGAAGCGCACACCGTAATTCAGGCGCGCGTGCGTGGGGTCGTCCTCGATGAGGTAGATGATGCCGAACGCCACCTCGGTGTCGCGACGCAGGAGGCTGTGCAGCTCGTACCACCCCGGCGAGCCGCAGCCAGACGAGCAGTCGACGAAGTCGAAGGCGGCGACGTCGTAGCTCGTGCCGCCGATCTGCGCGCTGCCCTGGCCGCCGGCGATCTGGAGCGTCGCGCCGTCGACGGTGGCGGAGGTGGCGGCGCGGAGATCGGGCGGCGGGCCGAGGAAGGGCTCGAAGCTGGGCTCGGCGGTGACGGGCGTGTGCGGCAGCGCGCAGTGACCCGCCGAGGAGACGAGCTGCAGCGTGACCGGCTCGTCGAGTGACTCGTAGTACCAGTTCGCCACGCCGTCGCCCTTGCAGTAGGCGTACAGGACGACGAGGTTGTGCGGCGCGCTGGCGACGATGGCGGCGAGGTCGTAGGGGCCGAAGGGGATCTCGCGGTACAGGAGCGCGTCCAGCGTGACGCCGTGGTAGACGACGGTGCCGACGTTGCCGTCGAGGTTCGCCGCGCGCACCGGGCCGAGCGCGTTGTCGCCGTCGGACCAGTGGAGGGTGCCGGTGAAGGGCAGGTCGATCGGGCCGTGGTAGGGGCCGAGGTCGGGGCCGCCGCCGTCGCCGCCGTCGTGGGCGCCGCCTTCGTCGGCGGTGAGCCCCATGCCCCCGCTGCTGCAGCCGCCGGCGAGGAGCACGAGGCCAAGGGCGATGCGGCGCATGGGCAGGGGGAAGGTAACCGCCCCCCCGGCGTTTGACGAGGGGGCGCGCCCCGGCCATGCTCCGCCCCGTGCACAGCCGCCGCGATTCGCGCTTCGACGACGAGGCCGCGCGCTTCCGGCTCGCCTACGTGTGCGAGGAGTGCGGCCACTTCGATCCGCGGTGCGACGGCTGCGCGCACGAGTGGCCGACCGCCCTGCACCGCCGCGCCCGCACCCTCGCCGCGACGGCGGACGTGGTGTTCTGCAAGGAGTTCGAAGCGGTCTAGTCTGCGTGGTATTCAAGTGAGCCGATGCTGAAGTGGCTGTTCCGTCTCGTGGTGCTCGTGGTGGTGGTGTGGTTCGCCGCGACGGTGCAGCTCGGGCGCCACTCGCTGCTCGGGCACCTCTTTGCGATCGCCCACACGCGCGCGGCGAAGGACCTCGCCGACGGCACGAAGGAGGCGGGTGGCCAGCTGGCGCGTCGGGTGCGGCAGGAGCTGCGCGCCGACGGTGGGGTGGAGCGCGGCCGGCCCGACGAGCGGCTCGATGACCGCGATCGCGCCGGGCTGCAGAAGCTGGTGAAGGAGCGCGGTCGGTGAAGCCGTACACGCGCATGCTCGTCGTGCTCGCCTGCATGATCGCGACGGCGCTGATCCTCCAGGGCGCCTTCGACACGAGCGACCACGAGAAGAGCGAGCGCAGCGTGCGCGGCTACCGCGGGGCGAACGGTCCGTCGGTGGAGGAGCGCGTGGCGGCGGCGGCGCCGGGCGGCGCGTGGTCCTCCGAGATCACGCACTCCTGCCGCGGCGTGGTGCGCGTCACCTACGCCGCGCCGGGCGGCACCTTCGCCTTCGACTACGACCTGCCCGGCCACGTCGTGCACCCGGCCAACGTCGCCGCCGAGCGCATCCTCGGCGCGATCGGCGAAAGCGCCCGCCCCGCGCCCGGACGCTAGCCGCCTCGCTGGACGCGTGCGGGGGGCGCGCCCATCATCGATCCATGCGCTCCCTCGCCGCCTGTGTGCTCTTCTCCCTGGTCGCGCCGGCGGGTGCGCAGAAGGCTCCCCCGTCGGCGGCGCCGCGAGCGGAGCCGCCTCGGAAGCTGTGGACCGAGGGCGGGCACGGCCGCCTCCCCGCCGACCTGCCGGTCACCATGCGCGCCTTCGCCAACCTGGTGCGCTCGATCGGCCCGGCGGTGGTCAACATCCAGACGCTTCAGGTGCCCGACCCCGCCTCGGCGCCCACCTCGCGCGTGCGTGGCCAGGGCACCGGTTTCGTGATCGAGAAGTCCGGCTACATCCTCACCAACCACCACGTCGTCGAGAACGCCGAGCTGATCAAGGTGCGCCTCGCCGACGAGCGTGAGTTCTCCGCGCGCCTCGTCGGGCGCGACGACCGCACCGATCTCGCGGTGATCAAGATCGATGCGCCGGGCGCGCTGCCCGTCGCGCCGTTGGGCGACTCCGACCGCGTGGAGATCGGCGAGTGGGTGGTGGCGATCGGCAACCCGTTCGGCCTCGATCACACCGTCACCGCCGGGATCGTGTCGGCCAAGGAGCGGCGCGACGTGCGCCCCGGCGGCGCGACGACCGGCTACTACGACTTCATCCAGACCGACGCCTCGATCAACGCCGGCAACTCGGGTGGTCCGCTCATCAACACGCGCGGCGAGGTCATCGGCATCAACACCGCGATGAACGCGCAGGCGCAGGGGATCGCGTTCGCCATCCCGGTCAACATGGCCAAGGCGATCGTGCCGCTGCTGGTCGACAAAGGGCACGCCCCGCGCTCGTGGCTCGGGCTGTACCCGCAGTCGGTGACGCCGTCGCTGCGGCGCGCCTTCGCGCTGGCCGACATGAGGGGGGCGCTGGTGTCGGAGGTGGTGGAGAGCGGGCCGGCGGCGCTGGCCGGCATTCAGGCGGGCGACGTGATCGTCGAGTTCGATGGCCACCCGATCCGGCGCGCCGACGACCTGCAGTGGCTGGTGGCGATGGCGCCCGCGGGGCGATCGCTGCCGATCGCCATCGTGCGCGGCGGCAAGGCGCGCCGGCTCGCCGCGACCCTGCTGCCGGCGGCACCCGGCGACCTCGAGCCGCCCGTCGAGGCGCCCGCCCCCAAGCGCGCCTCGCCCTTCGGCATGACCGTGTCGGAGATCACCGAGGGCATCGCGCGCGAGATCAAGGCACCCGATCGGAAGGGCGTGGTGGTGATGGCGGTGGAGCCGGAGAGCCCGGCGGCCGACGCGGGCGTGGAGCGCGGCGACGTGCTCCTGCGGGTCGAGGACAAGCCGATCGAGTCGCTCGAGGACTACGGCAAGGCGGTGCGCGCGGTGCCCAAGGGCGAGATGATCAAGCTCCTCGCCCGCCGCGACGGCCGCCACCTCTGGCTGGCCTTCCAGAAGCGCTAGGAGCCTGTTTCCGTAATGCGCCTGCTGCGGCGTTCGATCCGCTCGGCCATGCTTCGTCGCTCCTCCTCGGATTACAGAAAGTAGTCCGTCGTCGTCGCTGCGCGCGGATGGGTCCCCCGCTCGCTTCGCTCGCTGCCCCATCCGTGCTCGCGACCTCCTCGCCTGGCCGGCGC
>JAJXSP010000088.1 GCA_021784515.1 Myxococcales bacterium
CTTGTCGAACAGCAGCGGCGGCCGCACCACGCACAGCGCCGCCGTCGCCACGCAGAGCGCCACCGCACCGGCGAGCGCGCGCCCGCTCATGGCAGCTCCACCAGGTAGAGCGGGTCGCCACCGACGGGCGGCAGCGTCGCGAGTGCACGCCAGCCGCGCGGCCAGGTCGCCGGATCGATCAGCCCGCGCACCGGCGCGCTCGGGTTGCGGCGCAGCGTGCGCCCGTCGAGGAGCAGGTAGCGCGCGCGATGGGCGGCGAGGTAGTCGCCGAGCGCGCCGAGGTCGTCCACGGTCGGGAGCTGGAGCGAGGCGCCGTGCGCCAGCCAGCCGCAGCGCGCGTGATCGGCGACGACGCGCGCGCCCTCGGGCAGGAGGCGCCGGCAGGCGTCGGTGATGAGGCTCGAGCGCTCGTGGCTCGCCGGGCCGCCCGCGTTGGTGACGGCGAGGCGGGTGGTGAGCGCCGCGAAGGCGGCGAAGAGCAGCGTGGCCAGCAGCGCCTCGACGGCGAGCGGCCGCCCCGCGCGGCGCGCCACCGCGTCGGCGACCAGCGTCGCGCCCCCTGCCACCAGCGGCAGCGAGAAGAGGGTCGCGCCGGCGAGGAAGCGCAGCTCGTAGGCGTCGCCCGCCAGCAGCGCCGGCAGCAGCAGCGCAAAGGCGAGCAACGCGAGGGCGACCACCCCGACGCGCGTCTCGACGGGCCTCGCCCGCCGCGTGCCGGCGACGAACGCCGCGATGGAGAGCGCGAGCGCCAGCGGGTGGAGGAGCCCGGTCCTCCGCGCCGCGTCGGAGAGCACCTCGCGGTCGTGGCGCAGGAGGTCGATCGCCCTCCCGGCGGCGCTCCGGGCCACGCGCGGGAAGAGCGGCCGCGGATCGAACCCGGGGTCCTCGAACGCGCGCGACAGGATGAAGGTCGCGTGGTCGGGCATCAGGCTGTTCAGCGCGCGCATCTCCTTCGCCGCCAGCGGAACCCCCGGCTCGTCGGGGAGTGCGGCCGTCACGTCGGCGAGCAGGCGGTTGAAGCGCAGCTTCGGCAGCACCTCGAAGTGGCCGGTTCGCGCCCGCACCCACAGCCCGTAGGGCGTCGCCACCGCGCCGAGCGCGAGGCCGAACGCCGCGACGCGCGCCGCCCGTCCCAACCCTGATCCCGTCGCCGCGAGGAGCAGGGCGAGCACCGCGGCCACGAGCACTCCCTCGGGCCGCGTCAGCAGCGCACCGCCCGCAGCGAGCCCGGCGAGCGCCGCGATGGCCGCGCTCCGCCGTCGCAGCGCGCCGATCGCGGCGAGGAGCGCGAGCAGCGCGAGGAGGAGGAACAGCGGCTCGCTCTCCAGCCCGTCGGCCAGCGCCAGCACCGGCGAGGCGGCGCCGACGGCGGCGGCGAAGAGGCGCCCGCGCGCACCCCACAGCGCCTCGTGGAGCCGCACCAGGCCGACCGCGGTGAGCGCCGCCGCGCCGAGGCAGATCGCCGTCGCCGCGCCGACGGGCGAGGCTCCCGCGCGGATGAGCGCGGCCAGGGCGAGCGGGTAGAGCGGCGGCTGGATCAGGTCGGGGAAGAGGTTGAGCGCGCTGTGATAGCCGTCGCCGCGCGCCAGGCTCGCGGCGAGCTCGAGGTAGTGGCAGGTGTCCTGGTGCCACAAGAGCGGCACCGCCCGGATGCACCAGGCGCCGACGAGGACCGCGCCGATCGCCGCGAGCGCGAGGGGGGCGGCGGCCGGGCGTGACGCCTCAGAACTGGGCATAGATGAAGGTCCCGCTGGCGAGCGGCACGAACAGCAGCAGCCACACGATGACCAGCCCGTAGACCGCTCCGCGCACCGGCGACGGCAGCGCGAAGAAGCGTTCCACCGACGGCAGCCCCGCCGCGCGCCGCCGCTCCATCCAGTGATCGGCGATCACGAATCCCAGGCACCCGACGAGGTTCGCCAGGCGCACGGGCGGCGGCGAGGTGTGGAGCAGCAGCTTCCCGGGGTGGGGCGCCACCATCGCCAGGAGATAGCGCCCGGCCTCCGCCAGCGACGGGGCCCGAAAGGGCAGCAGGGTCACCACGAAATAGAGCTGTGTCGCCGCCCAGGCCGCGGTGGCGTAGCGGCGGCTCTTGCGGAGCGCCACGAACTTGCGGTCCCTGCGGCAAAGACCCTTGTAGTGCTCGTCCCACCGTCGGTGCACCACCAGCGCGATCCCCTGGAGGAGGCCCCACGAAAGGAAGGTCCAGCGCGCGCCGTGCCACAGCCCCGAGGCGAGGAACACCACCAGGAAGCCGAGGTCGAGGCGGCCGCGAAAGCGCCCCTCGCCGGTGACGAGCGGATTGTAGATGTAGTCGAACAGCCAGGTATTGAGGGTGATGTGCCAGCGCCGCCACAGCTCGGCCGGCGTCCTGCTGAGGAACGGGTAGTTGAAATTGCGTGGCAGCTCGAGGCCGAAGAGGCGGCCCGCGCCAACCGCCATTTCGCTGTATCCGGCGAAGTCGCAGTAGACCTGTGCGGCATAGGCGCCGAGCGCCAGCCAGTGGCCCGCCGTCGAGAGCGCGCCCGGGCTGGCAAATGCCGGGTCCACGACGTACTTGCCGAGATAATCGGCCACATAGGCCTTCTTCACGTAGCCGAGGAAGAAGAGGCCGGCGCCGCGGCGGAGCACGTCGAGGTCGAATCGCCGGGGCACGGCATATTCGGGCAAGAGGTCGCCGGCGCGCGGAATCGGACCCGCCGTGAGCTGGGGAAAGAATGCCACGAAGGTGGCGAACTGGAGCGGCGCGCGGCACGGCTCCTGGCGCCCCCAGTACACGTCGATTACGTAGCTCAGCTTCTGGAAGGTATAGAAGGACAGCCCGACGGGCAGCGCCACGTGGAGGACGGGCAGCGGCGCCCCGAGCCCGACCGTCCGGAGCAGCGAATCGAGGGCCTCGGCGAAGAAACCGGCATATTTGAAATAGCCGAGTTGAAGGAGGTTGTAGGCGAGGCTGATTGCCAGTCCGATTCGGGCTTTTCCGGGCGATTGTTCGCGGTGGAACCCGATGAATCGCCCGGCCCAATAGTCGACCGCGATGGCGACGAGGAGGACCGCCGCGAGGCGCGGGCTCCAGCTGAGGCAGAACAGGCCACTGGCCAGCAGGAGCACGGCATTCTGGAGGGCGGCTTTCCGGGGCAATAGCCAGTAGACGGCGAAGACCGCCGGCAGGAAGAACAGCATCTCGACGCCCGAGAGGCTCACCGCGCCACCGGCCCCCCGAGGAATGCGAGGTCGTGGTCGAGCGCCCAGCGGGCGAACTTCTCGTTGCCGGCGGCGTTGAGGTGGTCGAAGTCGGCCTGGAAGTCGGCGTCGAGCATCGGTGACGAGGTGGTCAGATCGACGTCGCGCAGCCCGCGGGTCCGCGCCAGCCCGGCGGCAAAGCGGTGATAGCGCGCGAGGGTGGTGGCGCGCGCCTGCTCGGAGACCAGCGATGGCATGAGCGGGAACTCGACGAGCGTCACCTCGACGTCGCGGCCCTGCAGGTAGTCCAGCATCTCGAGCAGGGCGCGCTTCTCGTCCCCGTCGTCACACCCCTCGAACTGCTCGATCACGTGCTGGCGCGCGGCGGCGACGTCGGCGGCACGGCGCGCGGCGAGCTTTGCCGGTGGCTGCGGGCGCACGGCGTCGATGAGGCCGCTCGGGATGGTCTCGTAGCCGCGGTCCTGGACCAGCAGGAGGTCGCCGAAGATCTGCCGGAACCGCTCGCGCAGGAAGTTGCGGTTGTAGTCGGTCAGGCCGTCTCCCAGGTCGGCGACGAAGTCGTGCGCCTCCCAGGCGCGCGCGGGCAGGTTCGCCGCGCCGGTGACGCGCGAAGAGCAGAGATCGTAGAAGGTGGTGACCAGGAGGGCGCGGCGGAGGCTCGGGCGGCGCAGGCCGCCGTCGCGGGCGCGCTCCTCGACGAGCGGGCGCAGGCGGTGCTGGAGCACCCAATCGTACGAGCTCATCGTCCCCCACTCGACGGGGACGACGGCGATCGGGCGCAGGTCGTGGCGCTCCTCCGCGAGGATGCGGCGCACCGGCAGGAACGATCGGCTGTGGCTCGATCCGAGGATGAGCGTGTAGGGGTCGCGCGCCCGGTACTCCGCGACGCCGTCGTCGACCTCCATGATCCGCGGTCGCATCGGCGCCGCCCGGCGCAGCGCGCGGTCCGCCCCGACCACCGTCGCCGCAGCGCCGACTATTACAAGGACGAGTGAGCGCAACATGCGGGCGGGCGGCATCGAAGGTGAGGCGCGAAATGCTACCACTCCGCTCCAGCGCACCGCCAGTTCGCTGCCGCCCGTCCGCTCCGCGGTGGGACGCGCGCGCGGCGGTCGAGCCGTTGGCCGTGGCCTTCCCGTCGCTGCGCGAGCGGCCGGCGGGCCTGATGGATCGCAGGCAGGCGTTCCGTGGAGGTAGCCCAACGGTGGTCCGCAGAGAGCCGGTGTTTCGCCGCATTCTGCAACTGTCATTGGCCGTACTGGTTTCACTTGATCCAAAACGGCACGATCCGCTACCGTCTCGCTGCGCCCGTCGACGGCCAACCGTCGTGGAGAAGCGTTCATGAAGCCTCCCGCCTCCTCCTCCGCCACGCATCGCCTGCCGCTGCTCGCCCTCGCCTTCGCCGCCGGTTGCGGCGTCCCGAACGAGACGGCCGCCACGAGGACCGCGAGCCCGAACCCGCTCGGCACCCTGCCCGCCGTGCCGGCGCCGCCCATCCCCGCCGGCCGCATCGACCCGAGCTTCGTCCACCAGGACTCGAGCGCATTTTCCGGCGGCGTCGCGACGGGCGGCGACGTCTCGCTCCCCGCCCACACCCTCATCCTCTACGACACCACCGACGCCTGGGGCTACCTCGGCGAGCTGTACGCCATCTACACGGCGAACCTCGTCTCGCACTTCGGCACCTGGACCACCAAGCCGGTCGGGATGTACCGCGCCGGCGACGTCGACGACTACACCGCGACGATCTATCTCGGCTCCACCTACGGCGAGCCGCTCCCGCCGGAGTTCCTCTCCGACGTGTTGGCGACGCAGAAGCCGGTCATCTGGGTCTACGACAACATCTGGCAGCTCGTGAGCGCGGCCGGCGACGCGAACTTCCGCGCCGCCTACGGCTGGGACTGGCTCGAATTCGGGAGCTACGCCGGTTGCCCGAACCCGCCCGGCAATTGCTCCCCGGTGAGCAGCGTGAGCTACAAAGGGCAGTCCCTGATTCGCGACGGCGCGAACAACCAGAGCGGCATCATGGACTACTCCTATTTGAACGCCCAGCAGGTCACCGTCCTCGCCACCGCCAATCGTGACGACGGCACCACCTTCCCGTGGGCGGTCCGCTCGAACCACCTGACCTACATCGGCGAGATGCCGATGGCGTACGCCCGCGAAGGCGATCGCGTGCTGATCTTCGCCGACCTGCTCTTCGACGCGCTGGCCCCGGCGACCGCGACGCGCCACCGCGCCACGCTCCGTCTCGAGGACGTCGACCCGACCACCGACGTCACCGCATTCAACGAGCTCACGTCCTGGCTGAAGTCGAAGAACGTGCCCTTCGCCGTCGGCGTGATCCCCGTCTTCACCGACCCGCTCGGTTGCTATGGCGCGAAGGCGACGGTCCGGATGAGCAAGACCAAGTCGTTCATCGCGGCGCTGAAGGACGCCCAGAGCAGGGGAGGAACCCTGATCCTGCACGGGTACACCCACCAGCATTCGAACGTCTACAACCCCTACTCGGGCGTCAGCGCCGACGACTTCGAATTCTACGCGGCGCACATCGCGGACCGCCTCACCAACGCCTGCACCGACACCAGCGGCGGCGTGGTCTACGACGGTCCGGTGGCCGGCGACTCGGCCCACTGGGCGACGGGGCGGTACGACGCGGCGATCGCCGAGTTCAAGAACGCCGGCCTCGCGGCGCCCACGATCTTCGAGTTCCCGCACTACGCGGCGTCGCAGCCCGACTACACCGCCAATCATTCGATCTTCAAGGTCCGTTACGAGCGCGCCCTCTACTTCGGCGGCGCGCTCACCGGCGGCTCGCCGAACTACTCGGCGAGTCACGTGATCGGCCAGTATTTCCCCTATGTGGTGACCGACCTCTACGGAGCCAAGGTGCTGCCGGAGGACCTCGGCAATTACGAGCCCACGCCCTTCAACACCAACCCCGCGCGCACCCCGTCGGACATCATCGCCGCGGCGCAGCGCAACCTGGTGGTCCGCGACGGCGTCGCCGCCAGCTTCTTCCACCCGTCGTACTACTATTCGAACCTGACGACGACCTATACCAGCGACTCCGGCTGCGCCGGTGGATGCACCTACGACCAGCCGACCCGTACCTGCACCTGCACCTCGAACGGCGTGCAGGCGCTCCAGGCGATCGTCACCGGGATCCAGGACCTCGGCTACACGTTCGTGGCGCCGTCCTCGCTTTGACTCGGAGGCCGGCCGCCGAGCGCGGCGCCCCCTTTTCAGCCGCTCATTGTTTGACCGTTCGCTCTGGCCTGCAAGGTGGGCGAAAGTTGCCTTGCCGGACTGGCCGTGCGACCATCGCCGCCCAGGCGTTGCCGCACCGACGGGAACGCCACCGAAGAACGGATTCGAACATCAGAGATCGGACGAGCCGGGAACGACTTGCGACAAATGGTGGACGGAGAGCGCGATCGAGCGTGAGTCGGTGGCGTGCAATAGCGCTTCTCTTGATTTGTTCAGGAGGGCTGGCGGCGCGGCCGGCGATGGCCGCCGACGGCCCGGGCCCGCCCGCGGCGGGCGTATCTCACCCCGAGCGCCCGGCGAAGAAGGGTCCAGGCGACTGGCTGGAAGAGGCCTGGCGCCTGCGGAAGGCAGGCGACACCCGGGGAGCGGCGAGGGCGTTCGAGCAGGCGCGCCGGGCCGGCGCCGACCCCCAGCGCATCGACGTCGAGCTGGGCTACCTGCAGCTCGAGGCGGGGAACAAGACGCGCGCCGCCTCGCGCTTCCGGGACGCCGTCGACGGGCCCGACCCGCAGCTGGCCGCGCAGTCGAAGGCGGAGCTGCGCGTGCTCCCGGCGCGCTTCTGGGGCGATTTCTACGGCGAGGCCGTGAGCTGGGGGCGCTTCTTCCCCGCCACCTCGGCCGACGTCGTGCCGACGCTGCGCCTGCGCGCGATGTACCGCCCGTCGCTGAGCGTCGACTTCAACATCTATCTGTTCGCGCAGGCGACCCGCGACGCGGCCTCGCACACCAACCCCGACGGCGCGGCCACGGTGCTCGCCGACAACTATTTCCTGGCCGGCGGCGGCCTGATGTTCCGCTTCTGGCGAAACCAGCTCGGCCTGTTCGCGCAGGCGGGGCCGGCGGTCAATCTCCTCGACGACGGCAATCCCCGGTTGCGGCTCGACGTGCGCGGTGGCTTCTTCGCCTCGATGGCCTCGCCGCGCTGCTTCCCCACGAAGGAGGGCGAGGGGGCGCACGGCTGGTTCTGCGGCGAGCTGTACGCCGAGGCGGTCTACGTCTCCCGGTTCGACAACAACGTCATCGCGGTGGCGCGCCCCCGCCTCGGCGTGCAGGCGCTCGTCACCGGTCCGGTGGCCTGGCAACCCATGATCGAAGTGCGGGCGGCGGCCGACGTGAATGGCGACTTCTGGAACAACTTCGTCGAGGGTGGCCTGGTGCATCGGTGGCGCGTGCTGTCGAAGGTGCCATTCGACGCGATCCTCGGAGTGCACGCGGGCGCCTATTACCGCCACAACGACCTCAACGTCCCTCCGTCGCCGTCGGCGTACGTCGAGGCGCGGCTGCTCCTGGTGACCTACCTCTCGACGGACGCATTCCGATGAGGAGCCGCCGTGGCTGACGCGCTCGACCTCATCGCGCGGATGTTCGCCTATCCGACCGCGGCGTCGATCTTCCTGAACGGGATCGACGACGTCTTCATCGACGTGAATTACTACCTCCGCGGGATCGGGCGGGCCGCGAAGCACGAGATCACCGTCGAGAAGCTCCGCTCCGTCGAGGAGAAGCGCATCGCGATCCTGGTCCCGGCGTGGCACGAAGCCAACGTCATCCAGGAGATGCTGCGGCACAACCTGCAGACGATCGATTACGCGAACTACGACTTCTTCGTCGGCACCTACCAGAACGACCCCGACACGAGGCGCAAGGTCGAGGAGATCGCGCGCCGCGTGCCGAACATCCACAACGTCATCGTCCCGAACAATGGGCCCACCAACAAGGCCGATTGCCTCAACTGGGTCTACCAGGGGCTGCGCCTCGCCGAGGAGCGCACCGGGCGGCGCTTCGACGTCCTGGTGATGCACGACGCCGAGGATCTCGTGCATCCGCTCGAGATGAAGCTGTTCAATTACCTCATTCCCGAGCACGATTTCGTCCAGACTCCGGTGTTTCCCCTCGAGCTGCCGCTGCACAAGCTGGTCGCCGGCACCTACATCGACGAGTTCACCGAGCACCATTTGAAGGACATGCTGGTGCGCGAGGCGATCGGCGGGCTGGTGCCGTCGGCGGGCGTGGGCAGCGGCTTCGCCCGCGACGCGTTCGAGGAGATCGCCCTCGCGCACTCGCAGCTGCCATTCAACACCTCGAGCCTCACCGAGGATTACGAGGTCGGGCTCAAGTTCCGACTGACCAACAAGAAGGTCTATTTCGCGGTGCGCGCCATCGCGCGCGAGCGCGTCGTCGAGCGCGGCCTTTTCCGCCGGCGCAAGGTGACGCTCGTCGACGACGAGTACATCGCGACCCGGGAGTATTTCCCGAACAGCTTTCGATCCGCGGTGCGGCAGCGCTCGCGCTGGATTCTCGGCATCACGTTGCAGGCGTGGGAGCAGATCGGGTGGACCGGCCCGGCGCCCGTCCTCTATTGCCTGTGGCGCGACCGGAAGGCGCTGTTCACGAACTACATCAACGTCTTCAGTTACGGGCTGGTCGTCTATTGCCTGGCCCGGCTGGCGGACGGCGCGCTCACCGGCCGCCAGTGGACCTTCGACCGCGTGTTCCTCCCCGGCTCCGCCCTGTGGTGGCTGGTGATGGTGAACACGCTGATCGTGATGTGGCGCGCCGTGATGAAGTACGTCGCGGTGGACCGCGTGTTCGGCGCCGCGCAGGCGGCGATGTCGGTGCCGCGCTTCTTCGTCGCCAACGTGATCAACTTCGCCGCCACCACGCGCGCGATCTGGCAGTACGTCGACCACAAGCTCACCGGCAAGCCGCTGCGCTGGTTGAAGACGGACCACGCCTTCCCGAGCGCCGACGTGCTCAAGACCTACAAGAAGCGCCTCGGCGAGCTGCTCATCGAGACGGGCGGCCTCAAGCCCGACGACCTCGAGATGGCGCTCGGTCTCCAGCGGCGCACCGGCACGAAGCTGGGCGAGATCCTCTCGCTCTCGGGCGCGGTCACCTCGCGGGCGGTGGCGGAGGCGATCGGCGAGCAGCTCGACATGGCGGTGGCCGACCCCGATCCCTACGCCGTGCCGCTCGCGCTGCTCGGGCAGCTCCCCGAGGCCGACGCCGAGCGTCTCGGCGTGCTGCCGCTCGCCAAGCAGGGGCCGGACACCGTGCAGCTCGCGGCCGCCGTGCCGCCGACGGCGGAGGCGCGCGCCGAGCTGGAGCGGCGCTTCCATGCGCGCGTGATGTTCTTCTTCGCGGCCGAGGAGGCCATCGCCTCCGCCCGGCGCCGCGCCTACAGCCGGCTCGCCTTCGGCGACAGCGATCGCGCGACGGGCTCGCGGCTGGGCGAGCGGCTCGTCGACGGCGGCCACGTCACGCGCGAGGCGCTCGAGGAGGCGCTCGCCGAGCAGCGCGCCACCGGGGCGCGGCTGGGAGAGATCCTGATCCACCGCGGCGTGGTCAGCGCGGCGGTGCTCGGCCACCTGATCGCCGGCGCCGAGGGTGGCTTCCGCGAGGTCGGCCCCGACGAGGCGGACCCCGAGGCGCTGCGGAAGATCGGCTACGGCTTCTGCGCGCTGCACGCGCTCGTCCCGCTCCGCGGCGCCGGGCGGCAGGGCGCCGTGCGGGTGGCCGCCGCCGAGAAGCTCCATCGGTCGGTTCGCGATCGGCTCGAGGCCGCGCTCGGGCGCGTCGAAATCTGCACCGCCCCGGCGATCGACGTGCGCGTCGCGCTGGCGGTGGCGGCGCGGCGCGCTTGGCCCGACGGGATCGCGGCCGGCGTGGACGGCCTCGACGGCGCCGAGCTTCAGGCGATCTCCCGCGCGCGCTTCCCCGTCGGGCTGGCCGACCTCGCCGAGGGCGCCCGCCGGGAGGGCCGCTCGCCGATCGAGCACCTTTCGCGGCTCGGCCACGCCTCGCCCGAGGAGGTGCAGCGCCTGCGCGCCGGCGCGTACGGCCTCGCGCTCTCGGAGCGGGACGGCGAGCGCCACCCCGCCGGCCCCTCGCTCGCGCCCTTCGAAGCGGTAAGCTCCGAAGGCGTGGAGGTGATCGAGCGCGACGGCGGCGCCTTCGTGCTCGCCGCGCCGCACCCCTCGCCGCGCCTCGCGCGCGAGGTGGCCTCGCTCTTCCCCGATGCCGCGATCGCCTGGTGCGTCGCGCCAAAAGGTCCGCTCCGCCCGTCGCTGGGCGAGAAGGAAGGTCCATGATGCGTTCCCATCCCGCCGTCTCGCGCCCGCTGCTTTTCCTCGCCGCGCTGCTTCTCGGCGCCGGCGGAGCGTTCGCCGCCCGGCCGCCCGACGGCGCGGGCGCGGCGATCGCGGCGACGATCCGCGACGTGCGGTTCGCCGGCGATCTCGGCGTGGTCGGCGATCTCACGTTCAACGGGATCATCGACCGGAACGAGATCACCTTCGGCGTGCCGGGCTACTGGCAGCTCGACGCCGAGCCGGAGCTGCACCTGCGCCTGGCGCGCTCCTCCGACCTCCTCCCCGACGTCTCCTCGATCACCGTGCTCCTCGACGGGCGGCCGGTGGCGACGATCAAGCTCAACGGCGCCCCCGAGGTGGCGTGGGAGAAGGCGGTGAAGCTGCCGCTGGGTCCGAGCGCGACCGGCTACCACTCGCTCAAGTTCAAGGCATACCACCGCAGCCATTTGCCCTGCGAGCTGGCCGATCACCCCGGCCTGTGGAGCCGCGTGCTCGGCGACTCGTTCGTGCGCGTGCGCTACCACGCCGTCGCGCCCGAGCTGTCGCTCTCGAAGTGGCCCTACCCGTTCCGCGACGACCGCGACCCCGACGCGCGCACGGTGGTGCTGGTGCTGCCCGACAAGCCGACCGCCGACGAGATCAAGGTGGCGGGCTACCTCTCCTCGACGCTCGCGTTCGTGGCGCGCTGGCGCCCGCTCGACCTGGTGGTGCACCAGGGGACGATCGCGACCGCGCCGCGCGGCAACCTGATCGTGCTGGGCCGCGGCGACGCGCCCGACTCGCTCGCCGAGGTGGCGGCGCTCCTCGACGGCGCCGGCGACGAGCAGAAGGCGGCGGCGGCGATCGCGCGCGGCGGCGCCCCCTGGCCCGGCGCGGGCGTGCTCGCGCTCGCGCGGCGGCCCGGCTCGCCCGACGACTCGGTGCTCGCGCTCCTCGGCAAGGACGGCAAGGGGCTCGTCGAGCTGGCGCTCCTACTGAGCGGGCGCGAGGGGCAG
Organism: Myxococcales bacterium; assembly: GCA_021784515.1. Lineage (GTDB taxonomy): Bacteria > Myxococcota_A > Polyangia > Palsa-1104 > SHYY01 > SHYY01. The sequence continues at coordinate 11,561 of JAJXSP010000088.1, forward strand.
ACGCTCCCCGTCGGCGTCGTGCAGCGCGTGGACGACGTCAAGGCCGGCCCGGCGATGGAGCCGCGCCGCTGGACCGCGACGGTGCCGCCGGAGGTAAACTTCACGCTGCAGGAGATCGGGCTGCACGACCTGACGGTGCTCGGCTGGCACGGCGGCACGGTGCGGATCCCGCTGCGCATCGTCCCCGACGAGCGGCCCATCGCCGGCAAGGTGCACTTCGAGCTGGTCTACTCGTACGCCGCACAGGTGGACCCGGAGCGCTCGCGGATCGACGTGTCGCTCAACGACGCGGACGTCGGCGGCACGGCGCTCGGCGAGCTGAACGGGAAGAACCGCGCCACGCTCTCCCTCGAGCTGCCGGCGCACGAGATCGGCCCCGACTCCGAGCTGGCGGTGTCCTTCTCGCTCGTTCCGCGCACCAAGCCGGTGTGCATCGGCGAGTACGACTCGATGGTGTGGGGGACGGTGCACTCGGACAGCTCGGTGAGCATGCCGCGCGATCGCTGGAGCGCGGGCCCCGAGCTCGGGCTGCTGCGCTTCGGCGGCTTCCCGTTCGGCCTCGCGCCCGACTACGCCACCACCCGCATCGTGCTGCCGCGCGAGCCGTCGCGCACCGAGCTGCAGATGTACGCCTGGTTCGCCGCCGAGCTCGGGCGCGTCGCGCGCGGCGACCGCTTCGCCTACCAGGTCAGCCTCGGCAGCGACGACGCGATCAAGAGCGGCGGCGAGGATCTCATCGTGATCGACAGCGGCCCCGAGGGGCGGCTCCTCGAGGACGTGGGGCTGCTCTACAAGATGTCGTTCGCGCCGAAGGACGGGCACGGCCTCAAGGTCGCCTTCGCCTCGGGCGGCGCGGTGGCGCTCGGCGCGAGCCCGACGACGGCCTACATCGAGGAGCTGGTGGTGCCGGGCCCGCCGCGCGATCGCACCGCGGTGGTGGCCTACGCCGTCGAGCCCGAGCTGTTCACCCGCGTCGGCCAGTGCGTCGCCGGCGGTTCGCTCCTCGAGAACCTGCACGGGCGGGTGGCGCGCATCGCCTCGTGCGCCGACATCGCCTCCATCGCCACCGTCGATCGCAAGATCCTCGGGCGCAAGCCGATCACGCAGGCCGCCTACGAGCCCATCCGCAACAACTACTGGACGCTCTTCGCCGGCATCGTCGGCGGCATCGTGGTGACGCTGCTCCTGCTCGGTTTGTGGAGCCGGCTGCGCGAGCGCACGCGGCCGGCCGATCCCGCGGCGAAGGCGTAGGCGCGGCGCGACGTGAACCTCGGGCGCATCCTGATCGTCGACGGCGCGGGCGCGTACCGCTCGCTTTTGCAGGCCTACCTCGCCGAGCGGGGGCACATCGTGGCGGCGCTGGCCGACGGGCGCGAGGCGCTGGCGCGCTTCGAGGAGCTGGACCCGGCGCTGGTCGTGACCGACCTTCAGGCGGGTGGCCTCGACGGCCTCGATTTCATCGCCGCGCTCCGCCGGCGGCCGCGCCCGCCGTCGGTGCTGCTGTGCACGCCGCTGCGCGCGGCGGCGCAGTGGAGCCGCGACGTGCTCGAGGTGCTGGGGATCGACGACGTGGTGCTGCGTCCGGCCGCCTTCCCGGAACTGGCGGTGACGGCCGAAAAGCTGCTCGAGCAGCGTGCGCTCGCACACCCGGCGCCCGCGAAGGCGACGCCGCCGCGCGCGCGTCCCGAGGCGCTCGCCTCGGCTGGCAGAGCTGCCCCTGCATTCCCGGTGGAGGCATTCGCCGCCGGTGGCGCGCAGGAGCCGACGCGGCCGCACGCGGCGCCGACGAGCGAGAAGCGTCCCCCTCGGCGGGGGCGCAAGCGCTGATCGCACCGCACCCTCCGACAATGTAGAACCGCGTGGTGCGCCCGCCGGGTTGAAGAACCACCGCCCGCTCGGCGCCCAGGCGGGGCTACATTCGCCGCAGTCCTGGAAGGCAGCTCGTGTGTACTAGGCGCAGCCGTGAAGGAGGCGCCAACCGCACGGCATCAAAGGCCGCAGTTGCCGCCGGGGTGGCAGTGCCCATTCTGGACCACGCAGCTCCGGCACACGGTACCGCCAATGCCGCACGCGAAGTCCTGATTCCCCTGTGCGCAAACGTCGCCGTAGCAACACCCGGAGCAGGTTTTCGCGTTGCAAGGCGTCGTAACGACGCAGGTCTGATTCACGCAGGTCGCGCCGAAGGCGGTACAATCCTGGCAGGGGTGTCCGTTGCCGCCGCAGGCGTGGTCTTCCGTGCCGGCGACGCACTGGTTGCCAGAACAACACGTCATGCAATTTCCGGCGGTGCAAAACGGAGGTTTCTCACAGATTCCACCGCCAGGAGCAGCGCCGACGCAGGTTTCACCCGGTTTGCACGTGGTGCATGGGGCGCCGTAAGAGCCGCACTGGGCATCCCTTGTGCCGAGCAGGCAGACATTTCCCATGCAGCACCCTCCGCAATTGGTGCGATCGCATGTCTGGACGTTTCCGCAAAGGCCACCTCCGTTGGGATTCGCGACGCACCCCTGGCCTCCTCCACACTGCTGGCAGAACTGCCCATTCGTGCCGCATGCGACAATGGTGTTTCCGGTCGCGCAAAGGTTGTTGCCGCGGCAGCACCCCGGGCAATTGCCAGGACCGCAGTCCGGCTGCATGCGAATGCAGGCAGCCTTGCAATACGCGCCAGCGCCGCAGGTAACACACGCCTCACCGCCGCTTCCGCACGCCGCGACGCTGAGCTGATCCGGAGGCACGCAAACGGCCCCCTGACAGCAACCCGCGCAGTTGCTCGGTCCACAGGAAGCGCAGCGTCCGCCGTCCGCGCCGGACAGGGAAACGCACACGCAGGCGGCGCAGGCACTGCCTGACGTGCCACACGCGCTGTCGTCAGCGCCTGGACGACAGTTGCCGGCCGCGTCGCAGCATCCGTGAGGGCACGAGAGTGGGTCGCAAGGAACCAAGTCGGTCGTGGCGAGGTCGCCCACCCCGACATCACTCACCGGCAGAGAGGCGTCGGGTGTGATCGAGCCTTGGTCAGAAACTGCTGGCAGGGGGCGGCTATCGGCGCAAGAGGAGATCCCCCCGAGAATGGCAAATCCAATGAGTGCAGGCGCTCGCATGGCAAGCCTCCTATCTCCGACGACCTTGAGATGCGGGAAGAGGAAGTCAAGGCGGTTGCTGGAGTGGGGGGTCGGAGCCGGCACCGCACGGCCGAATGTTGGGCGCTCGTTGGTTCGGCCCCGCAGGAAACCGGCTCCGACCAGCACGACTGCTAGTTCAGCGTGAGGTAGTAGGAGTTCTGGGTGTTGGAGTCCACCGAACCCGGCGCGTCCCATGCATTGAAGGGCGCCTCGCAGAATTCGCACGCCCCCGAGAAGTAGCCGCTCTCGCTGCCCGCTTCGTAGCTCCTCGTCGCAGTTTCCCAGTAATAGTAAATCGGGAGAAGGGGGTACAGCCTCAGGACTTCGTAGCGGACGTAATTGGCAAGCGTGGCGGTCCCGGCGTTGTAGAAGCAAATCTCGTTGCCGGTGAAGTTCGTCTGGTCGAACATCCACATGTCGCTGTCGCCGCACGAACTATCCGTGCTAATTCCCTGATTGAGGAGGCCGGCTTGCTGCGGCCGCCGCCGATTCTCGTGATCGGCAATCTCGCCGAGCTGCTCCTTGCGCGTGATCTGGTCGGTCTTCACATCGGGTTCGTCCGAACCGCGAAGGTGGACGATCGTGCGGGTCACGACGGCGTCGAGGTTCTGCCCCGCCTCCGTCGTGACGGCCGGATCCTCTTGATTTCCCATGCACACTTCTTTCGTCGTTTATAATATTAAA
>JAJXSP010000089.1 GCA_021784515.1 Myxococcales bacterium
GAAGCTGCTGTTCGCCACGGGCCGCGACTTTTTGCCCGAGCGAATCGGCGGCGCCGAGTGGTCGGCGCACGCGCTCCTCGACGGCGCGCGCCGCGGCGGCTGGCGCGTGGAGGCGGCCTGCGCGATCGGCGACTCGTGGCGCCTGCACGCCTACCGCGCGCTGCGCCTCCTGTCGCGGCGGCGGGCGCTGGCGCTGGTCGACCGCGCCAACGGCTACCCCACCCGCCGCGCGTGGAGCGAGCTTTCGGGCGCGCTCGTCGAGGAGCGGTTGCGCCGGTTCGCGCCCGACCTCGTCCTCGTCCAGCTCGAGGGCGTGGCGGCGATCGCGCGCCGCGCGGTCGACGCGGGCGTGCCGACGATCGTGCGCATCCCCGACCCCAAGCTGCGCTGGCTCGACGGGCCGCTGCCCCAGGGTCCGCTCGTGCTCGCCCTCGCCAACTCGCGCTACACCGCCGACCGCGTGCGCGCGCGGCTCGGGCTCGCCGCCGAGGTGATCTACCCGGTGGTCGATCCCGCGGCCTACCGCGTGGCGCGCCGGCGCCCGGAGTTCATCACCTTCATCAACCCGGTGCCCGACAAGGGGGTCGAGCTCGCGCTGGAGGTGGCCGCGGCGCTGCCCCGACGGCGGTTCCTCTTCGTCGAGAACTGGTGGATGCCGGCGCCGGCGTGGGCGGAGCTTTCGCGGGCGGCGGCGCGCCTCGGGAACGTCGTGCTGCGGCGGCGCTCGCTCGACGTGCGGCCGGTCTACGCGCGCACGGCCGTGCTGATGGTCCCATCGCGCTGGGAGGAGTCGTTCCCGCGCGTGATCGCCGAGGCGCACGCCAACCGCATCCCGGTGGTCGCCAGCGCCGACGGCGGGATCCCCGAGGCGCTCGGCCGCGGCGGGATCCTGCTCCCCGTCGACGCGACGGCGGCGGCGTGGGCCGAGGCGCTCGACGGGCTGCTCTCCGATCGCGCGCTCCACGCCGAGCTGTCGGCGCGCGCCGCCGCCAACCTCGAGCGCCCCGAGCTCGACGCCGCGGTTCAGATCGAGCGGTTCCTCGCGCTCGCCGCGCGCCACGCCGCCGGCCGTCGCGGGCGGTCGTGCGGATCGCGCAGCGGACGACGTTGACAACGCGCGGCGCTCCGGTTACCCAAATCGGGCATTCCGCACCGAGGACGCCGATGGCCGAGATCGAGATCGCTCCCCTTTCCGAACGCCTCAGCGACGAGGAGATCGCCGAGCTTGCCGGTGGACTGGAACAGCTGGGCGCGCCGCGGCTGCCCAAGGCGACCGACGACCAGCCGGTCCCCGTCGGCGACCGCATCGACGACGACGTGCTGGCCGAGTTCCTCGACCGCCTCGAGGCCCACGACCTCGCCTGCGAGATCTACCTGCCGATGGAGTTCGAGGGTCGCGTCGAGGTGGCCGACCTGCGCGTCGGCTCGGCGATGAGCCTGCTCGAGGTGCTCGAGGAGCTGAAGGACGAGCTGGCGATCGACGAGGACGAAGACGAGGACGACGACGAAGACGAGCTGGACGACGACGACCTGATCATGGACGCCAAGCTGCGCCACGTCTGGAAGCTCGTCTACGAGGGCGCCCACGCGGCGCTCGACCGCCACCTGCCGCTGCACCTCCAGTCCTGATCGCGCTCGTCGATCCCCTCGAAAGCCTCCTCAGCGACGAACAACGCGCGGTGGTGTGGGCGCCGCCCGGCCCCACGTTGGTGGTGGCCGGCGCGGGCAGCGGGAAGACGCGCGCGCTCACCAGCCGGGTGGCGCGCCTGCTCCGCGACGGCGCCCGCCCCGAGAGCATCCTGCTCGCCACGTTCACCAACCGCGCAGCGCGGGAGATGTGCGCCCGCGTCGAGGCGCTCGCCGGCAAGGGCACGCGCGGCATGTGGGCGGGCACCTTCCACCACGTCGCGGCGCGGGCGCTCCGTCGGTGGGGCCCGCGCCTCGGCCTCGATCCGGGCTTCGGGCTGCTCGATCGCGACGACGCGCGCGAGCTGCTCGGGCGCTGCCTGGAGGACGAGGGCGCCCGTGGGCTGCCGCAGCCGGCGCCGCTCCTGCGGGTGCTCTCGCTCGCCGCGGGGGGCGGTCTCACCGTCGAGCAGGCGCTCGCGCGCCACGCGCCGCGCTTCGTATCGGCGGCGGCGGCGACGACGCGGATCGCCGACCGCTTCCAGCGCGAGAAGGCGCGCCTCGGCCTGCTCGACTTCGACGATCTGCTCGCCTACTTCCAGCTGCTGCTCGTCGAGTTGGACGACGTGCGCGCCGAGATCGAGGGCGAGATCGCGCACGTCCTCGTCGACGAGTACCAGGACGCGAGCCCGCTGCAGGCGGAGCTGATGGAGCGCTGCGCCGCGGGCAGCGGCGACCTGATGGTGGTCGGCGACGACGCGCAGTCGATCTACCGATTCCGCGGCGCCGACGTGGCGCTGCTGCTCGACTTCCCGCGCCGCCACCCGAGCGCGCGCGTGCTGCGCCTCGAGACGAACTACCGCTCGACGCCGGAGATCGTCGCGCTCGCGAACCGCTCCATCGCGGGCAACCGGCGCCGCCTCGACAAGACGCTGCGCGCGGTGCGCCCGTCGGGGATGACGCCCGCGGCGGTGCCGCTCGCCGACGCGGGCGAGGAGGCGCGCTTCGTCGCCGAGCGCGTGCGCGAGCTTCACGCGTCCGGGCGGCCGCTCGACGACATGGCGGTGCTCTACCGCGCCCACGCCCACGCCGTCGAGCTGGAGCTGGAGCTGGCGCGTGCGGCGATCCCCTACGTGGTGCGCTCGGGACCGCGGCTGTTCGAGCAGGCGCACGTGAGGGACGCGATCGCGCTCTTGCGCGCGCTCGCCACGCCGCGCGACGGCCTCGCCTGGCGCCGCGTGTGCCGGCAGCTGCCGGGGATCGGGGCGCGCACCTCGGCGGTGATCGTGGAGGCGGTGACCGGAGGCGGGATCGCCGCGCTCTCCGATCCGCGGCTCGCCGCGTCGCTGCCGAAGAGCGCGCGCCCGTCGCTGGGGGCGCTCGCGAACCTCGTCGACGAGCTGGTGGAGGCGGGGCCCGGACCGGGCGCGATCCTCCGGCGCGCGATCGCGCTCCACCTGCGCGCGCACGCCGAGCGCTCGTTCCCCGACGCCGAGGCGCGCCTCGACGACCTCGCGCAGCTCGCGCTCTACGGCGACCGCTACCCCGCGCTCGCGCCGTTCCTCACCGACCTCGCGCTGGTCGCGTCGGTCAAGGCGGAGGCGGTGCGCGCGGACGGCGTCCCCGACGGAGAAGGTGCGCTCACGCTCTCGACCATCCACCAGGCCAAGGGGCTCGAGTGGGACTGCGTGTTCGTGGTGCACCTCTCGGAGGGCAGCTTCCCGCCCGGCGTGGCGACGCGCGGCTCGCCCGAGGAGGAGGAGGAGCGCCGGCTGTTCTACGTCGCCGTCACCCGCGCGCGCGACGAGCTGCACCTCTGCCACCCGGAGCACGCGGTGACGCAGGGCGGGATGCGCGTGCGCCTGCTGCCGTCGCGCTTCCTCGTCGAGCTGGAGGGCGACGGCGCCGCGCCGGTGGTCGCCCGCTGGCGCGTGTCGCCGGGGGCTTGATCTCGCGTCGCCAACCGGCGATCGTGTCGCCCATGCTCGCGTTCCGAATACTGGCTCCCGCGGTCGCCCTGCTCGCTCTTGGTCCCATCGCGCACGCCGCCCCGCGCGTGGCGGTGGTGGTGCTGTCGCACGACGGGCTCGGCGACGCGCAGACCGACGAGATCGCCTACGACGTGGCGGCGGCGGTGGCGACGCGGATCGAGGGCGAAGGGATCGCCGGAGCCTCGGTGCGCGAGCTGCTCCCCGAGGGCGCGCCCGAGGGGTGCGAGGAAAAGCCGCAGTGCGGGCGCGAGCTCGGCGCGAAGGCGAAGACCGACGAGGTGCTGCTGCTCGACATGCACGCCGCCGGCAAGACGACGGTGGTGCGCTGCCTCCGCGTGCCGCGCGATCCGGCGAAGGAGCAGAGCGATCGCACGCTGCGCCTGCTCGGAGCGAAGCCGAAGCGCGAGGCGGCGACGAAGGAGACGATCGAAGCGCTCTACGCGCCGGGCAGCGTGACGCCGTTCGCCGAGGCGCCCGCGCCGCCGCCGGTGCTGACACCGCCGCCCCCCGTGCCCGAGGAGAAGCCGGAGCTCCTCCCCAAGGTGAAGCAGGAGGAGCCGCCGCACGGCTCGCGAACCCTGCTTTGGGCCGGCATCGGAGCGGGCGTGGGCGTGGCGGCGGTGATCGCGGTCGTGCTCGGACTCACCCTCGGCATCGAGCGCGCGCCGAGCGGCCCGACGGTCACCCTGCCCTGATCGGGTTCAGTCGACCGGGCTGGTGAGGTCGGGCGGCGCGGCGAGGTCGCGGCGCAGCGCCTGGTCGGGGGGCGCGCCGAGGTCGGGCGGCAGCGTCGCGAAGGTGAAGAGAATCGTCTTCGAGACGTTGTCGGCGAAGCTTCCGTCCTGCGGGTCGGCCGGGTCGACCGCGTAGCCGGACGCGCTCGCGCTCACCATCAGGTCCTTCCACCCGCTCGCCGGCGGCAGCAGCGACATCACCGTCTCCGTCCCCTGCGGCGTCACCTGGAGCACCAGGTCCGCGCCGTCGAGGAACGGCGTGACGAACGAGGGCAGCGTGCCGGTCGGGTCGCCGTTGAACGGCTCCGCGCGGTGCAGCCGCACGTCGATCAGCGACGGCGTGTTGCCTGCCGCCTCGAGCTTCACCACCACTTCCGTCGGGGTCTTGCAGCCGGCCAGCGCGAGCAGGGCCGGCAACGCCAGGGATCGCCGCATGGAGCGCATCCTACTTCATGGTGGGGTCGTTGGGGTTCACCTCGAACGAGGTGGCGCCCAGTTCCCAGAGATCGACGGCCCGCAGCTTCCCGTCGCCTCCCTTGGCGAGCAGCACGGCGACGTGGCCCGGCGCGCAGTCGAGCCGCACCCCCTCGGTGTCGTGCAGCGCCGCGGCGAGGTCCTGCTGGGCGGCGGTCACCTCGGAGGGCACGTGCTTCAGCGGCTCGACGAGCAGCTGCACGCGGTCGGCGGCGAGCCGCGGATCGCGGGTCGCCTTGCACGCGCCCTTCGCCGTCGCCGCGAGGCCGCGGCTGGCTCGCTCGCGCTGCTTCGTCGGACGCTCCGCCGGCGGGTACTGCCGGTCCGGCCCCGCCTCGCCCGAGAGCACCTCGAGCAGCTTGCCGCGATCGTAGGTGTCGAGGGTGGCGCGGCGCACGAGCTGGATGCGCCGCACCTTCTCGGCCACGTCGGCGTCGACGAGGTCGGCGCCGATCCCCGCGGGCGACCGCGCGGCCTCGACGAGCGCGAGGGCCACACGCTCGCTCTCGCCGGGGTCGTGACGACAGCCGGCGATGGAGGCGGTGGCGAAAGCCACGAGGGCGAGAGAGCGGATCATGGCCGGGCAGTGTAACCGCGGGGGCGCCCGGGCGCAGCAGACACGGATTCGACTCTCGCCGTTTCCGAGTCCGCTCCCCGGAGGTCCGGGGACCGGGACGGTATTACTTTTCCTACGCTTCTCGCCCTGCTGCACGAATGCCGGTAGAAGAGAACGGTAGGAAAGCGAATACCGTCCCCGGCAACGCCGGTCCCCGGCAACGCCCCACCGGCAACGCCCCCCCGGCAACAACGCTACGTCACCATGGCCACTTCGGCGCCCACTATCGGCATTCCGATGCGCACCATGGGCATTCCGGCGTGCACCATGGCCGTTCCGGCGTGCACCATGGCCGTTCCGGCGTGCACCATGGCAGGATTCGGCTGCGCCATGCCCTGATTCGCGTGCACCACGGGCACTTTGCGTGCGGCGGCGCCCTGGTTGCCGTTCGCCACGCCCGCGCCCTCCGACTCCACGCGCTGCGCGGAGCCGTTCACGGGCTCGCTCGACGAGGAAATGATGACGGGAGAATAGGAAATTCGAGAAAAGGAGGGGGAACCGGCAGCCGGGGGGGCTATCGCCCCTCGGCCGCTTCCTTCTGGTACATCAGCAGCGGCTGCTGCTGCGCGTCGATCACTTCCTCGTTGATCATCACTTCCTTCACGTTCGACGACGAGGGCAGCTCGTACATGATGTCGAGCATCGCGTTCTCGAGGATCGCGCGCAGGCCGCGGGCGCCCGACTTGTGCTTCTGCGCCGCCTTGGCGACGGCCGCGAGGGCGCCCTTGGTGAACTTGAGCTTCACCGAATCCATCTCGAACAGCTTCTGGTACTGCTTGACCAGCGCGTTCTTCGGCTTGGTGAGGATGTCGACGAGCGCCTCCTCCGACAGCTCGTGGAGCGGCGCGATCACCGGCAGTCGCCCGACGAACTCCGGAATCATGCCGTACTTGAGGAGATCCTCGGGCTGCACCTCTTTCAGGTACTCCCAGATCTTCTTCTCCGCCTTCGACTGGATCTTCGCGCCGAACCCCATCGACTTCTGGCCGATGCGCTGCTCGATGATGTCCTCGAGCCCGGTGAACGCGCCGCCACAGATGAAGAGGATGTTCGTCGTGTCGACCTGGAGGAACTCCTGCTGCGGGTGCTTGCGCCCGCCCTTGGGCGGCACGCTCGCGACCGTCCCCTCGATGATCTTGAGGAGCGCCTGCTGCACGCCCTCGCCCGACACGTCGCGGGTGATCGACGGGTTGTCGCTCTTGCGCGCGATCTTGTCGATCTCGTCGATGTAGACGATCCCGCGCTGCGCCTTCTCGATGTCGTGGTCGGCGTTCTGGAGCAGGTTGACGATGATGTTCTCGACGTCCTCGCCGACGTAGCCCGCCTCGGTGAGGTTGGTGGCGTCGGCGATCGCGAACGGGACGTTCAGGATGCGCGCGAGCGTCTGCGCCAGCAGCGTCTTGCCGCAGCCGGTGGGCCCGAGCAGCAGGATGTTCGACTTCTGCAGCTCGACGTCGTCGACGCCGACCTTCGCGTCGATGCGCTTGTAGTGGTTGTGCACCGCGACGGCGAGGATCTTCTTCGCGCGCTCCTGTCCGATGACGTACTCGTCGAGCACCGCCTTGATCTCGGCGGGCTTGGGCACCGCAGCGAGGCCGGAGACCTGCTCCTCCTTCTCGATCTCCTCCGCGATGATGTCGTTGCAGAGGCCGATGCACTCGTCGCAGATGTAGACCGTCGGACCGGCGATGAGCTTCTTCACCTCCTTCTGGTTCTTGCCACAGAAGGAGCAGGAGAGGTTGCCGCCGCCGTGCGTCTCGTCCTTGCGCTTGTCCATGTCGTCGCCGCGTCCTCGGCTCCTACTTGCCGAGGCCCTTCTCGGACTCCTTCTTCTTGACCAGGATCTCGTCGATGACGCCGTACTCCTTGGCCTCGGCCGCGCCCATGAAGTAGTCGCGCTCGGTGTCGTTCTTGATCCGATCGAGCGGCTGCCCGGTGTGCTTCGCGAGGATCTCGTTCAGCCGGTCGCGGGTCCGCAGGATCTCCTTGGCGTGGATGTCGATGTCCGTCGCCTGGCCCTGGAACCCACCGAGCGGCTGGTGGATGAGGATGCGCGAGCTCGGCAGCGAGTAGCGCTTGCCCTTCGCGCCGGCGGCGAGGAGGAACGCGCCCATCGACGCCGCCTGCCCCATGCAGATCGTCGCCACGTCGCAGCGGACGTACTGCATGGTGTCGTAGATCATCATGCCCGCCGTGACGAGGCCGCCCGGCGAGTTGATGTAGAGCATGATGTCCTTGTCCGGGTCCTCGCTCTCGAGGAAGAGCAGCTGCGCGACGACGATGTTGGCGATCTGATCGTCGACCGGCGTCCCGAGGAACACGATGCGGTCCTTGAGGAGGCGCGAGAAGATGTCCCAGCCGCGCTCGCCGCGGTGGGTCTGCTCGATCACCGTCGGGATGATGAAGTTCTTCGTCTGCATGGCACCGCCCTCGTGTCGATCGCTCTGCCCCATTGGCCTCACTTCGTCGGCGTCGTTCGCGCCGCTCTTCGCTCTACCGACCGTCGCGCGACGCGCTCCCCGCGCGCCACTCCGATCAGCTACTTCTCCGACGGAGAACCCTCTCCGACTTTCGCGGTAATCTTTGCCCGGGTCAGCAGCAAGTCAAGCGTTTTCTCCTCCCGGAGCTGATGCTTGATCGGCTCCAGGCGGCCGTCCTTCTGAAGCTCCGCCCTGAGGCGCGCCACGCTCTTCTCGCGGTCCTTGGCCAGCTCCGCCAGCTTCTTCTCCAGCTCGGCCTCCGACACCTCGACCTTCTCCTTGTCGGAGATCGCGTCGACGAGGAACCGGCCGCGCACCTCGTCGGCCGCCGCCCCCCGGAGCGAGTCCTTCGCCTTGCCTTCGTCGAACTGGACCTGGCTCGGATCGATCCCGCGGATCGCCATGCCGAGGCGCGCGCGCTGGAGCAGCAGCTCGGTGTGCTGCTCCACCAGCGCCGGCGGCACCTGGAACGGGTTGCGCCGGATCAGCTCCTTCACCAGCTCCTCGCGCAGCTCGCGGTGCACGTCCTTCTCCTTGCCCGCCAAGAGGTCGGCCCGGAGCCGCGTGCGCAGCTCCTCGAGCGTGTCGGCCTCGCCGGTGTCCTTGGCGAAGTCGTCGTCCAGCGCCGGCATCAACCTCTCGCGCGCCTCCTTGACCGTGATCTTAAGCCGCGCCTCCTTCGGCGCCTCGTCCCCGCCCCCGGGCAACGCCAGCGTCACCTCGTGATCCTTCGCCGACACGGGCGCTCCGCGCAGCGCCTGCCCGAGGCCCGGGATGAAATCGTGCGCGGCGTCGCCCATGTCCACCATCACGCCTTCGCGCGTGATCGGCTTGCCGGCGATCTCGCCCTTCACGTCGACCACGGCCACGTCGTTCTCGCCGAGCGCGTCGCGCCCCTCGACCTTCCGGTACTCGGCCAGCTCCTCGCGCTTGTGCTGCAGCGCCTGCTCGATCTCCTCGTCGGTGATGGTCGGCTGCGGGCGCGAAAGCTCGACGCCGTCGTAGTTCGTCGGATCGATCGGCGCGCGGACCTCGATGCGCGCGGAGTAGCGGAACGCCGTGCCGCGATCGAGCTGCACGTCATCGACGATCGGGGCCGCCACCGGCTCGAGGGAGTGCTGCTGCGCCGCCCGCACGAAGCTCTCCTGGAGGAGCTTCTGCACCACGTCCTGCTCGACCTGGCGCGCGAACATGCGCTCGAGGATGTTCCGCGGCACCTTGCCCTTGCGGAAGCCCTTCAGCGTGACCCCGCGGCCGAGCTCGCGGTATGCCTCGTCGAGCTTCGCCGCGACCAGCGGCCACTCGATCTCCACGGCGACCTTTTTCTCGACGGGCGAAAGCTCCTGCACGGTGACGTTCATCGCAGACCTCGGGCGGGGGGTTCCCAGAAAGAGGGAGACTTTGTACATCAACGCGCGACGGAATCAACCCCGCTCGTCGGGCGGGCGGCTGGTCGGTTCGGAAGCCGACACTTCTTCAGGGGACTCAATCGTTCTGCGCGCCGGCGGCGATCCACTGCTTGATCTGGTCGATCGACGGTCCATCGAGGGTCTGGCCCGTCTGGGGCATCCGGTCGCCGAGCCCGCCGTTCTGCAACGGGTCGCCCGGGTGGGGCGGCTTGTCGGTCGCCGCGGGCAGGACCAGCTTCTGGTAGAGGAAGCTCGTCGAGGGATCGCCCGCCGTCACCTCGTGCCAGCCCCTCGCCGCCGCGACGGAGTTCTTGCACGGTGCGCCGACGATCGCGTTGTATGGATCGGTCGCGAGGTCGAGGTCGCCCATGTGCCCGGCGGCGCTGTGGCAGCTGGCGAAGGCGGCGCAGGTGGGCTGGACGATGCAGCGGTCGATCGCGGAGAAGGTCGCGGGGGAGTTCGCGCACGGATCGGGCGGGGCGCAGCCGGCGAGTGCGAGCGCGGCGAGCCAGGGGGCGAAGAGGCGCATCGGGAATTCCATAATGCGAAGCGGTCGCGCAGTCCAAGCGTTCGAGGTCAGGAGCCGACGACGAGGGCCAGCTTCTCGGCGCGGGTGAGCCGCTTCAGCGCGTGCTCGCGGGAGAGCGCCGCGCCGCGCTCGCCGACCTCCTCGTGCCACGCCAGCTCGACGGGCAGCCGCCCGCGCGTGTACTTGACGAGGCCGCGCCCGTGCGCGCGCAGTCGGCGCTCGAGGTCGTTGGTGGCGCCGGCGTACAGCGATCCGTCGGCGCAGCGCAGGAGGTACACCGACCAGCGCGCTCCCTGCGCTGGCTCGGTCCTCGGCGGCGCTCGGCGCCGGCACGGCGATTGACGCTCGGCCACGGCCGATGCTACCCTATTCGACCTGCCAATGCGTATCGAGCTGGAACGGAAGTTGTTCGTCGGCGTACGGATCGACAACAAGCTGCGCGACGCCCTGGAGCACTGCCCGAGCCGCGACAAGGTCTACGTCGACGGCTCGGACCCGCGCTATCTCCGCGTCATCCGGGCGACGGAGGACTCGTACGTCGGCAAGGTGCTCGATCCCGGAGCCACCGCGGTCTCGATGGACGACCTCAAGCGCAACGTGCTCTCCATCCTCACCCGCATCTCCGCCGGGCGCCGCGGCGAGGACGACGTGAAGGTGTTCGCCCTCGACGAGGGCGAGCCGCCGCCGCTGCCGCCGAAGCCCGAGTCCGACCACTACGACAGCTATCGCTGAGCGCCGGGCGCGATCTGCCCGCCGCGCGGCGGCCCGCGCCTCTGGGGCGTCCACGCGTGGGCGCCCTCACGCCTCCTTTGCGATCTGTCGCCCGCGCACCACTCTCCACGTCCGTCGCCGGTAAGCGAGATTTCGCTCGCCCACCGACGAGACGAAGCGCCTTGCAACCTACACCTCCGACGGTGAAGTAGTAGGTCGAACGGAGCGCGCGTGCCCGACGATCGGGCGCCCGTCAAGGAGGCGACCATGAGACCAACCTCGTTCGTGGTGGCGTTGCTGCTGGCGCTGCTGTTGCCGTGCGCGCGCGCGGAGGCGCGGCACTTCCGGTTCGCCGGGCCCCACCCGCTGGCGGCGCGGTTCGGCGGCGGCTTCTGCTACCTCGACGTGCCGCACATGCACATCGACGGGCCCGATCGCACCGCGCTCTACGCCGACAGCGACGACGGGCTCGTCTTCACCGGCGACCCGACGCCCTTCGGCTACGACGGGCCGCGATTCACCTATTACGGCCACCACCCGCTCGTCGACGCGCCCGGGGTGGTCTGCTACCTCGACGGGCCGCACTTCCACGCCCTGCCGCCGCCCGAGGACGACGGCCTCTACCGCACGCGGTCCGGAGTGGCCTTCTACATGGGCCGGTTCCCGCCCTCCTACGAGCGCGAACGGGCGCATCGCGCGCGCATCGTGGCCGCCGAGTACCGGCCCTTCGTCTCGTTCCGCCCGACGGTGGAGGTGGAGCCGCCGCCGGAGTGGCGCGGCGAGGTGTGGGTGCCGGGGCCGCCGGGGGTCGACGTGCGGGTCGGGCTCCCGGGTGTCGAGGTGCCGGTCCCGTCGGTGACCGTCGAGGCGCCGCTGCCGCCCGCGGGGGTGGTCGTCGAGGGGCCGCGCTTCGCCGTCGGGGCGCCGGGCGTGCTGGTCGCGCCGCCGCTGCCCATGCCGCCGACGGTGACCGTCTCGCCGGGCTGGCGCGGCGAGTGGGGCGAAGGCCGCGGCGCGTGGCACCACGACAACGGGCGCCACGGCGACGAGGGCGGGGGCTGGCACCGTGACAACGGGCGCCACGGCGACGAGGGCGGGGGCTGGCACCGTGACAACGGGCGCCACGGCGGATGGGGAAACCACGGAGGCTGGCGATGAGGCGCGCGCTGCTTGCCCTCGCGCTCCTTTGCGCCGGCTGCGGCGGGCACCCGAAGCGGGCCGGGCTCGAGGGGATCGAGGATGCGCTCGCCGGCGCCGGTCTGCACGTCGAGGGATTCGCGGACTCGGAGCCGCGCGCGCTCGCCGCCACGCGCTGCCGGGCGGGCCGGATCGAACGGATCCAGGCGCTGCTGTGCAGCTACGCCACCGACGACGCCGTCCGCCACGGCCGCCGCGCCGCCGAGGCCTTCCTCGGCGACGCCCCGACCGGCGTCGTGCTCGAACGCCCCGGCGCCGAGCGTGCCCTGCTCGTGCTCGCCGACCGCGACCGCGCGGACCGGAGCGGCCGTGCGCTCCAGAAGATCGCCCGCGCCTTCCGCGCCGACGGAGCGAAGCGCTGACATCGTTTTCAGGGCACCTCGCTTGCAGCCTCTTTTCGCGGGATGGCCAAGAAGATCCTCGTTCCGGTGTTTCCCAGCGACGCCTTCTATGATGCCGTCGTGGCGGCCGGCGACATGGTGGCCTCCGAAGGCGGGATGATCACCTTCCTGTTCACAGAGACCCGACCTCCCGAGGCGGTGATCGACGAGGACGCCGACGGCCACCCCAGCTCGTTCGAGATCACCGAGGACTCGGGTGAGGTCGACGCGCGCGATCTCCAGCGCTGGCAGGAGCTGCAGGTCCAAGGGCTGGAGGAGGCGCGCGGGCTGCTCGCCGAGCGTGGCGTCGGGCGCGAGCGCGTCGAGGTCGCATTCGCCGACCAGGCCGACCACGAGTCCGCCGCCCAGGCGATCGCCGACGAGGCCGCGGCCGGCGCCTACGACATGGTGATGCTCGCCCGCGGCTATTTCGCCGACGACGTGGACGACAGCTTCTCCACCCCCGAGGAGGTGGCCGGCGCCATCCAGTCGCTCGCGGGCGACGTCAAGCTCGTCGTCACGTGACCTCCGCGCCGGCCGGCTCGTCGCCGCTCGCCGCGTCGCTCACGATGACGAGATCCTCGCGCGGGCGAGGGTCGGGCTCGCCGGCGCGCTCGAGGGCCACCTGGTAGCTGAGAGGATCGAGCATCGGCCCGCGGCAGGCGCCGCGGGACTCCGGCGACGAAATCCGGGCCTCGAACTGCGCGATCAGGCGGCTCAACAGCTCCTGCGGGACCACCTCGCGCACCGACGGGAAGACGTACAGGCTGTGCACGAGCTGCCAGAGCAGCACCTGCCCGTGGTCGCGCATCCCCCGCTCGATGCGATCCCAGTCGAGCCGCCGCCCGTGCTCGCGGATGAGCCACGCGATGTCCGAGCCGTCGAATCGATCGCGGGCCGCCACGAAGGACTTGGAGAGGATCATCTCCTCGGGAGCGACCAGCCGCACCGGCACCCCCAGCAGGTCGCCCCGGTGGCGCGACTCGAACCACGTCTCGTCGACGGGGAAGAGGCCGTTGTACGAGCAGAAGATCAGGTCGACCGGCGCGCCGCCGCGGCCCGCCTTCGCCAGCCACGCGGGATCGATCAGCTCGCACACGAAGCCAGCGGCCGACAGGCAGGCGAGCGCCGCGCGCACGTCGCCGGCGCGGACGAAGAGGTCGAGGTCCTTGGTCGCGCGCCACTGGCGGAGGTGGAGGAAGAGCGCGAAGCCGCCACCGACGAGGAACTCGATCCCGGCGTCGGTGAGCGCACGGAGCGCGGCGGCATAGTGGGCCTTCTGCTCCGGGGCAAGCGGGATCCGACGGCGCGTCACCACGGCACCACCTCCCTTCGCTGCACCTTCTTTTCCGTTGGTGCACGCGGCGTGCCCCGACGAGGAGCGTCCGACGGCGCGCTTTCCGATCGGACTCGGGGTCACAGCGCCGCCGTCGCATCCGGCGCCCGCCTGTGCTTAAGTGCACGCGATGCGCGACCGCGTCACCGTGACCCGCCGCGCCGTCGAGAAGATCCACGGCGGCCATCCCTGGGTGGACCGCGCCGAGGTGATCGAGCCCCCGGACGCCGGCAGCGACGTGGTGGTCGTCAGCGACGGGAAGCGGGTGGCCGGCACCGCGCTGTGGTCGGCCCGCTCCCGGATCGCGCTGCGCATCCTCGCCCGTGACGAGGTCGCCCTGGACGAAGGGCTCCTCGAGCGGCGGATCGCGCAGGCGCTCGCCCGGCGCCGCGCCCTGTTCCCCGGCGCCGACGCCTACCGAGTGGTCCACGGAGAGGCGGACCTCCTGCCCGGCCTGTTCATCGATCGCTACGCCGATGCCGCGGTGATCCAGACCACCTGCGGGGCCATGGACGCGCGCGAGGCGACGATCGCCGCGGTCGCCGCGCGGCTCCTCGGCGCGCGGATCGTCGTCGCGCGCGACGACGGCGCCGCCCGCGACTTCGAGGAGCTGCCGCGGCGCAAGGCCGTCCTCCTCGGGACCGGCGCGACGGAGGTGGAGTACCACGACGCGGGCAGCGTGCTCCGCACCGACGTCCTGGCCGACGGCAAGACCGGCGGCTTCCTCGACCAGCAGGAGAACCACGCGCGCGCGGCGAGCTACGTCGCCGTCGCCGGCCCCGGCGACGAACCGCCGTCGGCGCTCGACGCCTTCACGCACCACGGCGGCTTCGGCCTCGCCCTCGCACGGGCGGGCGCGCGCGTGCTCGCCCTCGACGAGTCGGCGACGGCGATCGCCCGCACGCGCGACAACGCCGCCCGCAACGGCGTCGCCCTCGAGGCGCGCTGCGAGAACGCCTTCGACGCTCTCCGCGCGCTGGAGGCCGACGGGCGCCGCTTCGATCTCGTGGTCATCGATCCGCCCGCGCTGGCCAAGCGAAAGAGCGCGCTCCCAGCCGCCGAGCGCGCCTACAAGGAGCTGAACCTCCGCGCGCTCCGCCTGCTCTTGCCGGGCGGCCTTCTGGTCACCTGCTCGTGCTCCGGCAAGCTCACGGCCGACCACTTCGGGCGGGTCGTCGAGGCGGCCGCGCGCGACGTCGGACGCCCCCTGCAGGTGCTCGAGCGTCGCGGCGCGGGGCGCGATCATCCGCCGCTCCTCGGCGTGCCCGAGACCGACTACCTCAAGACCTGGTTCCTGCGAGTGCTGACATGACCTCATCGCCCGCCCGCTCCGATGGGCGCCGGCCGCTCGTCGAGTGGCTGGCCGCGTTGCCCGCGAACGCCCTCGCCGACCTTGCCCACCGCTACGCGCACGCCGCATCCGAGGGAGGGGCGGTCGTCCGCACGCCCGACGGGAGGATCGTCCCGATCCCGCCGCTGCTCACGCCCGAGCCGATCGCCGCCGAGCACCGGGCGCTGATGGCCTCCGACGCGCACGCGCTGGTGAAGGCGCTGTCGCTGCTCACGCGCCACCTCATGTCGCCCGACGGTGCGCCGATCCGCGCCCGCCTCTTCCGGTCGTTCGGACCGTACGAGGCCGAGGGGCTGGCGATGTTTCGCGAGGCCGAGCACCTCGCCACCGCGCGGGTGGACTACCTCGTCGATCCCGACGGCCGCCACCGCGCCCTCGAGGTGAACGCGACCATCCCCGCCATGCAGGGGTACTCGGACGTGATCGCGGAGTCCTTCCTGCGCGCCGTCGGCGCCGCCCGCGGCCTCGACGGCCGCACCATCGAG
>JAJXSP010000532.1 GCA_021784515.1 Myxococcales bacterium
GCGCCCGCGCCGGCGAGCCACGCCACGCTCCGCCGGCCCGCGCCCGCGGCGACGGTGACGATCGCCACGCCGACGAGGAGCCGCCGTGCCGCGGCGCGATCGGGCGGCACGATGAGCGCCCACGCGCCGAGCGCGACGCCGACGGCGAGGCCGAGCCACCCGAGCGCGCCGACCGCCTGCCCGCGCCCGCCCCCGAGCGCGCCGATCGCCGAGGCCTCGAAGAGCAGCAGCGCGGCGCACAGCGCGACCGCCCCGAGGGCGCGCTTCGTCTTCACAGCGACACCGCGCGCCCCGCGAGGATCGCCCGCGCGTCGACGATCGCCACGCCGGCCGGCCGCTCCACCGACGGAGCGCTGGTCACCACGCAGGCGCGCACCGGCGCCCCCGAGGAGCGCAGCCGCTCGCCGACGGCCGCGCGCGCGGCGTCCCAGCGCGCGGCGATCAGCACCGCACCCGACAGCCGCCCGAGCAGCGGCTGCACCGCCGGCGCGAGGACGGGCGCCGTCGAAAGCGGGGTCGACTCGACGCACGCCAGGAGCTCGAGGGCGCCGTCGATCGTCCCGAGCGCGCGCCCGACGGTGAGCGAGCGCACC
Organism: Myxococcales bacterium; assembly: GCA_021784515.1. Classification (GTDB taxonomy): domain Bacteria; phylum Myxococcota_A; class Polyangia; order Palsa-1104; family SHYY01; genus SHYY01. The sequence continues at coordinate 594 of JAJXSP010000532.1, forward strand.
GTCGCGCCGACGGCCAGGAGATCGACCACCGCCTCGCCGCGCGCGAGGCGCGCCACCACCGCCGCCGCCAGCGAGACCATCGCCTCGAAGGTGCGGTCCGAGCCCAACAGGCCGCGCCGAAGGCGCGCTCCATAGCGTCCCCTGGGTTCGGGGACGCCGCCCGAGGCCGCGTCGGGGCGCCCGAGGTCGAGGATCACCGCCACGCGACGGAAGCGCTCCTGGCGGTACTCGCGCACCACCGGAACGCCGGTGCGCGCCCAGCTTGGCGCGTGGAGGTCGCGCACCGGGTCGCCCGGGCGGTAGGGGCGCACCCCGAGCAGCTCCTGCGACTCGCCGCGCGACGACGACAGCGGCACGCCGCCCGGCTGCACCGTCGCGCCGTCGGCGAGGGAGAGCGTCGCGAGGCGCGCCAGGCGCGGCACCACCACGAAGCGGCAGCCGTCGCTCGGGAGGCTCGGCCCGACGGCGAGGCCGAGCGGCACGAGGCGCCCGGCGCGGAAGGGATCGAGGTGGTGCTCGCCACGCGCGGAAAAGCGCGCCTGCACCGTCGCCGTGCGCCGCTCGCCCGCCGGCACCTCCGGCAGCGACGGCGACGGCCCCACCCACGCGCCGTCCCACGGCAAAAAAGGCCCCATCAGCCGCACGCAGCCCCAGCCGCGCGGCGAGTCGTTGCGCAGCGTCAGCGCGAAGGCGACCGTCTCCCCGACGGCGACGCGGCGGGGCGCCGTCACCTCGAGCCGCCCGCCGCGCAGGCGGCACAGCGGCAAGAGCGCGAGCGAGGCGACGAGCAGCCCCGCGCACAGCCCCCACAGCAGGTAGAGCGACGACCCCTCCACGTCGAGGCCGAGCACGCCGGTGGCGAGCGCGAAGGCGAACACCGCGTTGCCCTCGGGCGTGGAGATCTCGTACAGCCAGAGCAGCGGCCCGAGCGCGCGCCCGAGGCGGCTCCGGCGGAAGCGATCGCGCCCCGTCCGCGTCGACGGGATGAGGACATGGTTGAAGCGCGCGAAGTTGAAGTCCATCAGCGCGCGGGGCGGCGGCGCGGCGACGGGCGGCGCATGGCCGTGTCATAGCAGGCCAACCGGACTCGGGACAACCGACCACCGCCCCGTGGGTGCTTACCAGGGCAGGGGGCCCCCTCATTTTTCGTAGCCGTCGCCGTTGGCGAGACCGAGACCGAGACCGAGACCGCGACCGGGGGGGGCGCAACTTCCGCGAGACGCCGCCGATGACGGTGCCTCGCTCGATGGTGGGGACCTCTGCCGGTAGCGATCACGGTCACGGTCGCGGTCGCGGTCGCGGTCGCGAAGAGTGGGGGCCCCCTTCGCCGTTAGCCACCCCCGCCCCGTGAGCGTGAGCGTGAGCGTGAGCGTGAGCGTGAGCGTGAGCGTGAGCGGCGTTTCTGTCGGAGGATCGGCCGCGGCCACGTCTACGGCCACGGCCACGGCCACGAAAGGTGGCCGCCTTGTTTTGACCGATCTCGTTAGCGGCGAATCAGCTCCGCCCCGTGAGCGTGAGCGTGTCTACGAGTGCGACGTCGGCGTGGGATCGCTCACGCTCACGCTCACGCTCACGCTCACGTGCTCGGGGCGGTTCGGGGCGCTGCTCTGCGCCGGCTCTTCTTGCGCCGTCGTCCCGGCAGCGCGGGCTGCATGGCGGCGCTCGGGCGAGCCTTTTGTGAGCCTGGTTGAGCCGCGTGAGGGCCGCCTCGGCCTTCGGGTTGGCGCAGAACTTCTCCTTCCACTCGGCGTGCTCGGCGCACCCTTCGGTGATCCGCTTGAGCTGCTCCTCGAGCGCGTCCTGCCCGCCCGGCACCGCCTCGCCGACGCAGAAGGTGGAAAGAGCCAGCGCGTCCTTTGCGCCGGGCTTCTCGAAGGCGGTCCGCGCGTAGCGCTTCACGTCGGAGAGCGCGTCGCGCGCCGCCTCGAAGTGGAGCAGCCGCTCGCCGGCCCCCTGACCGGTCTCCTATCCCATGCCCTTCTTGGCGCTGCCCAGCTTCTCGATCAGCGCAATCCGCGCCTTCTGCGCGTCGAGGTCCGCCTTTGACACGTTGCAATCGCCCAGCACTTTGAATCGCCGCCGCGCCGCACGGAGCACCTCCCCTGAGCAGCGGGCTCAGATTGCCGACGAGGATCGCCGCCGCGCCGCACGGAGCACCTTCTTTGCGTCCTTCAGCCAGTATTGATAGCGAAGATTCATCGTGCCTCACGGAGACGGGGGCCCCCGAGGCGGTGGCCGTGATCGCGACCGTTGCCGCGACCGCGACCGGGGGGACGCAACTTCCGCGAGCTGCGGCCGATGATGGTGCCTGCGCTCGACGGAGGAGACCTCGTGCTGAGCTTCCAAACCCTCGACGTCTACCGGTGCTCGATCGAGTTCCTCGCGCTCTCCAACGCGGTGTTGGAAACCCTTCCCCGCGGGCATTCTGCCCTGGCCGACCAGCTTCGCCGGGGCGCGATGTCCATTCCCCTGAATATCGCCGAAGCGCAAGGCCGCACCGGCGGAGCGGACCGGGCCAGAACGTATGCAATCGCGCGCGGCTCGGCGATGGAGTGCGTGGCGATCCTGGATGTCGGCAGGACGCTCGGCCTCGTCGGGGAGGGCGTGCACCGCCAGGCGGTCGAGCTGCTCGAACGAGTCGTCGCCATGCTGACGAAGCTGTGCCGGTAGCGCCGATCGCGGTCGCGGCGGCGGTCGCGGAGAGTGGGGGTTCCCGTTTCTGTGAGGCACCCGGCGCTTGCTGAGATTCGGAGTACCGAATTGCCGTCGGCAACGCGAAGGCAGGCAATGTATGGCCATCGACCTTCTTGCGGGGCAAGGGACATCGGGGCGACAGGGCGGCC
>JAJXSP010000090.1 GCA_021784515.1 Myxococcales bacterium
AGCGCAAGCGCGTCGGGCTGGCCAGGGCCTTGGTGCTCAAGCCCGAGATCCTGCTCTATGATGAGCCCACGACGGGCCTGGACCCCGTCGCCACCAAGAACGTCGACGACATGATCCGAGACATCTCGAGCCAGACCGGGGTCACGTCGGTGGTGATCTCGCACGACATGGCCTCGACGTTCCGGATCGGCGATCAGATCTCCATGCTTCACGAGGGCCGCATCGTGGCCAGCGGCACGCCGGACGAGATCCTGCGCACGGAGCACCACCACCTGCGCGAGTTCGTCGAGATGTCGGGGACGGTCCGCATGCACGCTCCGCAGGCAGGTGACCGGGCGTGAAGGGCGCGAGCGCCGGGATCAAGGTCGGCCTCACCGCCGTCGCCATCGCCATCCTCTCGTACTTCGCATTCAAGTACATCTCGAAGGGCATCGGGCGCGAGCACGGCTACGAGGTGTGGGCGCTGTTCCGCGACGCCACCGGGCTCATCGACAAGTCGCGCGTGCAGGTGGCCGGCCTCACCATCGGCGAGATCAAGGAGCGCAGCCTCCAGGGCACCTACGCGCGCGTGACCATCCGCGTGAAGCCGGAGATCGAGCTCTGGTCGAACGCCGTCATCTACAAGCGCTCCTCGTCGCTGCTCGGCGAGTACTACCTCGAGATCGATCCCGGCACCCCCGAGTCGCCCGACCCGCTCACCCGCAAGCCGGTGCCGAACTACCTGATGCGCAACTGCGAGAAGACCACCGGGCGCAAGGGGTGCAACCAGATCACCAACGTCGTCGAGGCGATCACCGCGAGCGACATCCTCGTCCAGATGAGCGAGACGCTGCCGGTGCTGCGCGACATCCTCCGCGACGTCCAGAAGATCACCCAGGGGCCGCTGCAGGACATCGCCAAGGACGTGCAGGTCGGCGTGGAGAAGAACTCCGTCGCCGCGGAGCGCCTCCTCAATCACATCGACGAGATCGCCAACGACGTCCGCAACGTCACCGGAGGCGCCGCGGCGAGCGACCTCCAGGCCTCGATGAAGAACCTCCGGGAGATCACCGAGCAGGTCCGGAAGCTCGTCGGCTCCGGCGAGGGCCAGGTGTCCTCCACCGCCGACCGGATCAAGACGGAGCTCGATAAGCTCTCCGTCACCCTCGACAAGTTCAACACCTCGCTCGACAACGTGTCGCAGCTCACCGGCGAGGTGGCGAAGGGCAAGGGCAACGTCGGCCGCCTGCTCAAGGACGAGACGATCGCCGACAACCTGATCGACGTCACCGAGGACGCGAGCGGGTTCATCCGGACGCTCACCAAGCTCCAGACCATCGTCGGCCTGCGCGAGGAGTTCCACGTCGGCTTCGATGGCTGGAGCGACAACTCCTTCAAGACCTACCTCTCGCTCCGCCTGCAGCCGCGGCCCGACAAGTACTATTTGATCGAGCTGATCGACGATCCGCACGGCTACCGGAACTACTCGCACACGCTCAACGCGACGACCACGCAGGGCGGCAGCGCGACGCCGGTGATCACGAACACCGACACCTGGGAGCGCACCAACGCCTTCCGCTTCTCGTTCATGCTCGCCAAGCGCCTGCTCGTAGCGCGCGGCTTCGCCCTCACCGGGCGCATCGGGATCAAGGAGTCGACGGGCGGCTTCGGGGCCGACATCGAGTTCGGGCCGCGCGACTCGTTCTGGATGCGCGGGTTCACGCTCTCGCTCGACATGTTCGACTTCATGGCCGAGAAGTACCCGCGCCTGAAGGTCCTGGCGGCGCTCGAGGTCTTCAAGCACGCGTGGCTGGTCGCCGGCCTCGACGACCTGCTCAACAGCGCCAACGCGCCGGAGCCGGCGGGGATCACCTGCGGCCCGGCGACGCCCGAGTCGTGGTGCCGGGGCGGGCGCGACGTCTTCTTCGGCGCGCAGCTGGTGTTCAACGACGAGGACCTGAAGGCGCTGCTCGCGATCGGGGGCTCGGCGGTCACCGCCGGCCTGGCGACCACGAGGTAGCGCTCGAAAGCTCCCTGTTGACAGCCGGATCGCGTCTTCTATAATACGCACTCTTCCGCGCGGGCGCGGTGTAACTTGCTGATAAGAATCAGGGACATACCGGACGCCGGCCTCGAGATGCGCGCGCCGCTCGGACGCCAGCTGGTGGCCGACGCGGTCGCCGGCGTGGGCGGCGACGCCGACGGCTCGAGCGCCGAGATCGCCGTGACGGTGACTCTCACCGACGACAACGTCTTCGTGCGCGGCGCGATTACGGGCGCCCTGAAGGTGCCGTGCGTGCGGTGCCTGCGAGCGGTGACGCTCGACGTGTGCGCGCCGATCGACCTGGTGTTCCTGCCCGCCGAGGGCGAGCGCGAGGACGGCGAGGACGACGAGCCCACCGACGAGGTGGAGGTCGCCACCCACGACGGCCTGAAGATCGACCTGTCCGAGCAGGAGCGCGACGCGCTGGTCCTCGCCGTGCCGATGAACCCCACCTGCCGCGCCGACTGCAAGGGGCTGTGTCCGGTGTGCGGCGGCGACCGCAACGAGTGCGAGTGCGGGTGCGACACGAAGGTCGTCGATCCGCGACTCGCGGCGCTCAAGGAGATCAAGCTCTAGGCGCTCCGGCGCCATCTGTCTGCCCCATCACCGCGGCACCCATGCCGCCGTCGAGGAAGTGCCATGGCCGTCCCAAAGCGAAGGAAGTCGAAGGCGACGCGCGATCACCGTCGCGCCCAGTGGATGCGGAGCGTGAAGGCGCCGGCGGTCACGCCGTGCCCGCGCTGCCAGGAGCCGAAGCTCGCGCACCGCGTGTGCGCGAACTGCGGCTATTACCACGACCGCGAGGTCCTTCCTCAGAAGGAAGAGGAAGCGTAGCCCCCGGCGCTCGCATGAGCGGCACGCCCGCCGCGGAGCGACGATGAGGCGCATCGCGCTCGACGCGATGGGCAGCGACAACGCCCCCGGCCCCGAGGTCGAAGGAGCGCTCGCCGCCGTCGCCGAGGGCGACGTGGAGGTCGTTCTCGTCGGCGACGAGGCGCGCCTCGCGCAGGCGCTCGCCGGGCGCAGCCACCCGCGGATCACCCTCCACCACGCCAGCCAGGTCATCGCCATGGACGACGCTCCGTCCGTGGCGGTGAAGTCCAAGAAGGACTCCTCGATGCGCGTGTGCTTCGACCTCGCCCACCGGGGCGAGGCCGACGCCGTCGTGTCGGCGGGGAACTCGGGCGCCATGCTGGCGTGCGGGCTGCTCGTGATGAAGCGGCTGGATGGCGTGGAGCGCCCCGGCCTGATGACGCTCGCCCCGACGGTGACGGGCGCGCAGTGCGTGGCGCTCGACGTGGGCGCGAACACCGAGCCGCGGCCCTCCGTGCTCGCGCAGTTCGCCGTGCTCGGCGCCGCCTACGCGCGCATCATCCTCGGCCGCGAGCGCCCGCGCGTGGCGGTGCTCTCCAACGGCGAAGAGGACTCGAAGGGCACCGACCTCACGCGCGAGGCGAACCGCATGCTCCGCGCGCCGCTGCCCGAGCGCGCGTTCGACTACGCCGGCTACGCCGAGGGGCGCGACTTCTTCACCGGCGAGTTCGACGTCATCGTCACCGACGGCTTCACCGGAAACGTCGGGCTGAAGACGTTCGAGGGCGCGCTGCGGATGGTCTTCGACACGCTGAAGGCCGAGGTGGCGAAGTCGCCGCGCGCGAAGCTCGGCGCGCTGCTGATGAAGCCGGTGTTCGACGCGCTGAAGCTCCGCCTCGAGCCCGACGAGTCCGGGGGCGCGCCGCTCTTGGGCGTCGACGGCGTGGTGATCGTGTGCCACGGCCGGACGAACGCGAAGGCGATGAAGAACGGCATCCTCACCGCCGCGCGCTACGTCGACCTCGGGCTCGCCCCGGCGCTCGCCGAAGCCATCGCGCTCCACCGCCGCCTGTGGGAGGCCCCCGCCGAGGGCACCGCGGTCGCGGAGTAGTACCTCGGCGGTCGGGCGGTTCAACCACCGTCACCGACGGAAAATCGCCTTTTTTTCCCGCTGCGACCGGCCGTGCTCTGATAGAACGAGCCCAGGGAATTCAGGAGCACGGCGGGATGCGCACGCGGATCCTCGGCACCGGGAAAGCGGTCCCGGCGAAGGTGGTTACCAACCACGATCTCGAGAAGCTGGTCGCCACCTCGGACCAGTGGATCGCGGAGCGCACCGGCATCCGCGAGCGCCGGGTCCTCGAGGAGGGGCGCACCACCAGCGACCTCGCCGCCGAGGCCGCGCGCGCCGCGCTCGCCGCCGCCGAGCTGCCGGCCTCGTCGCTCGACGCGATCATCGTGGCGACGGTGACGCCCGACGCGCCGCTGCCGGCGTGCGCGGTGTCGGTGCAGCAGAAGATCGGCGCCTCGTGCCCCGCCTTCGACATCGCCGCGGCGTGCGCCGGCTTCATCTATGGCCTCGCCGTCGCCGACGGGCTGGTGCGCACCGGCGCCTACCAGCGCGTGCTGGTGATCGGCGTCGAGGTGCTCTCGCGCGTCCTCGACTGGACCGACCGGAACACCTGCGTCCTGTTCGGCGACGGCGCCGGCGCGGTGGTGGTCGGCCCCACGGAGGGCGACCGCGGGCTCCTCTCGACGCACCTCTACGCCGACGGCGCGGGCGTCCCGCTGCTCGGCATCCCCGGCGGCGGCACCGCCTGCCCGGCGTCGCCCGCCTCGGTGGAGGCGCGCCAGCACTTCGTGAAGATGAACGGCAAGGGCGTGTTCGTGCACGCGGTGCGGAACATCGCGCGCGCCTCGACGGCGGCGCTCGAGAAGAACGGCAAGACGCCCGCCGACGTGGACTGGGTGATCGCCCACCAGGCGAACCTGCGCATCCTCGAGGGCGTCGCCGACAAGACGAAGCTCCCGCTCGCGAAGTTCTACCTGAACATCCACAAGTACGGGAACACCTCGTCGGCGTCGATCCCCATCGCGCTCGACGAGGCGGTGCGCGACGGATCGGTGAAGCCGGGGCAGCTGCTCCTCTTTTGCGCCCTCGGCGCGGGGCTCTCCTGGGGCTCGGCTCTGGTGCGCTGGTAGGCCGCTGGTAGGCCGCTGCCAGGCCGCTGCCAGGCCGCTGGTAGGCCGCCCGTAGACGCCAGCGACGGGAATCTGATAAAAGCCGCCCGATGGGCCGACCGAGCCTGCCGAGGGCAGGGGGCTTTGAAGCAGTCGGCCAACAAAGGTAAAGAGCAAAAATGATCGCCTTCGTATTCCCCGGCCAGGGCTCGCAGAAGGTCGGCATGGGCCGCGCCCTCGCCGACGCGCTGCCGTCGGCGCGGCGGATCTTCGAAGAGGCCGACGACGCGCTCGGCTGGAAGCTCTCGACGCTGTGCTTCGAGGGGCCGGAGAGCGAGCTAGCGCGCACCGCGATCACACAGCCGGCGATCCTCGCCACGTCGATCGCCGCGCTGACGGCAGCGCGCGAGCTCTCCGGGATCGAGGCCGACGTCGTCGCCGGCCACTCGCTCGGTGAGTACTCGGCGCTCGTCGCCGCCGGCGCGCTCGCCTTCGCCGACGCGGTGCGCCTCGTCCACCTGCGCGGGCGCTTCATGCAGGAGGCGGTGCCCGAGGGCGTGGGCGCGATGGCGGCGATCGTCGGGCTCGACGCGCGCGTGGTGGCCGACACCTGTCGTGAGGCGCTGGGGTCCCCGCCGAAGGACGGGGGGGCCGAAGGCCCTGCAAGTGACAACAGCGACGAAGTGTGCTCCGCGGCGAACGACAACGGCGCCGGCCAGGTGGTGATCGCCGGCCACGCGGCCGCCGTCGAGCGCGCCACCGTGCTGGCCAAGCAGAAGGGGGCGAAGCTGGTCAAGGCGCTTTCCGTGAGCGCGCCCTTCCACTGCGCGCTGATGCGGCCGGCGGCCGAGCGCCTCGTCGTCGAGCTGGAGAAGGTGACGATCTCGCCGCTGCGCGTGCCGGTGGTGACGAACGTCGAGGCGGAACCGAACCGCGACGCCGCGCGCGTGAAGGAGCTGCTCGTCCGACAGGTGACGGCCCCGGTGCGGTGGGAGGAGTCGGTGAAGCGGCTCGCCGCGATGGGGGTCGCGCGCGCCATCGAGCTGGGGCCGGGCAAGGTGCTGAGCGGGCTCATCAAGCGCATCGCGCCGTCGGTGAAGCTCGCCAACGTCGAGGATCCCGCGCAGGCCGCCGCACTTGGAGGACCGAATGGGTGATCGTCGGGTCGCGCTCGTCACCGGCGCCTCGCGCGGCATCGGGCGCGCGATCGCCGTCGCGCTCGCGAAGGACGGGCTGCGCGTGGTGCTCAACTACACCGCCAACGAGGCGGCCGCGGCCGAGGCGCTCGAGGCGGTGAAGGCCGCCGGCCCCGACGGAGACGCCGGCGCCCTCGCGCGCTTCGACGTCGCGCGCGCCGACGAGGTCGACGCCGCGGTGAAGAAGATCGCCGAGGAGAACGGCCGCCTCGACGTGGTGGTCAACAACGCCGGCATCGCCATCGACGGCCTCCTCTTGCGGCTGAAGGAGGAGGACTGGGCGCGCGTGCTCGAGGTGAACCTCACCGGCGCGCTCCACGTCGCCCGCGCCGCCGCGCGCCACCTCCTGAAGGCGAAGGAGCTGGGCCGCCTCATCAACGTCACCTCCGTCGTCGGCGAGATGGGCAACGCCGGCCAGGTCTCCTACGTCGCGGCGAAGGCGGGGCTGATCGGCATGACCAAGGCGCTCGCGCGCGAGCTGGCCCCGCGCGGCGTCACCGTGAACGCGGTGGCGCCGGGCTTCGTCGAGACCGACATGACCGCGGCGCACGTCACCGGCGAGGCGCGCGACGCGCTCGTCGCCCGCATCCCGCTCGGGCGGATCGGCCGCCCCGAGGAGGTGGCCGAGGCGGTGCGCTTCCTCGCATCGCCGGAGGCGTCGTACATCACCGGGCAGGTCTTGCGCATCAACGGCGGCCTGCTGATGTAAAGTGCGGGCGCCGGGCGCCCGAGTTCAATCCAATCCATCTCCAGGGAGGAGAGCGATGTCCGTCGAAAACGTGGAAGACAAGGTCAAAGAGATCATCTGTGCGCAGCTCGAGGTCTCCGTCGAGAAGGTGACGCCCGATGCGTCGTTCACCGAGGATCTGAAGGCCGACTCGTTGGCGGTGGTGGAGCTGGTGCTCGCCCTCGAGGAGCAGTTCAACATCGAGATCCCCGACGAGGACACCGAGCAGATCAAGACCGTGAAGGACGCGATCCAGTACATCAAGTCGCACATCGCGGCTTGACGCGGGTCCGCCGCGCTTCACGATCCAGCGTCCGCCGCGCCGGGGACCGCGCCGGCAGCGGCCATTCCCGAAGAGGAGCTGCGCGCGCATGTCGAGGAGAGTCGTCGTCACCGGGATCGGGCTGCTGACGCCGCTCGGGACCGGCATCGAGGAGAACTGGAGCACCCTCCTCGCCGGCCGGAGCGGCATCGGGCCGATCACCCGCTTCGACGTCACCGACTTCGCCACCAAGTTCGCCGGCGAGGTTCGCGGGTTCGATCCGACGAAGTGGATCGAGCCGCGCGACGCGAAGCACATCGATCCGTTCACGCAGTACGGGATCGCCGCCTCGGAGATGGCGCTCGCCGACGCCGGCCTCGACCGCGCGGCGATCGCCGCCGAGGCGGAGCGCATCGGCGTGTTCATCGGATCTGGGCTGAGCGGCGTCTCCTCGATCGAACGGACCCACAAGGCGCTCCTCGAGAAGGGTCCGCGGCGCGGCATCTCGCCCTACTTCGTGCCACAGATCATCGTCAACATCACCCCCGGCCAGGTGTCGATCCGCACCGGGGCGCGCGGGCCCAACCTCTCGCACGTCTCGGCCTGCTCGACGGGCGCGCACTCGATCGGCGAGGCGATGCACGTCATCCGGCGCGGCGACGCCGACGTGATGATCGCCGGCGGCTGCGAGGCGACGATCACCCCGCTCGGCGTCGGCGGCTTCAACGCGATGCGCGCGCTCTCCACGCGCAACGAGGAGCCGCAGCGCGCCAGCCGCCCATTCGACGCGGGGCGCGACGGCTTCGTGATGGCCGAGGGCGCGGGCATCCTCATCATCGAGGAGCTTTCGCACGCGCAGCGGCGCGGCGCGCGGATCCACGCCGAGATCATCGGCTACGGGCTGTGCGCCGATGCGCACCACATCACCTCGCCGCCCGACAGCGGCGAAGGCGCCGTGCGCTGCATGCGGATGGCGCTCGCCGACGCGAAGGTGGCGCTCGACCGCGTCGGCTACATCAACGCCCACGGCACCTCGACGAAGCAGGGCGACGTCGCCGAGACGCGCGCCGTGCACGAGGTGTTCGGCGAGCACGCGCGGAGGCTGGCGATCTCGTCGACGAAGTCGATGACCGGTCACATGCTCGGCGCGGCGGGCGGCGCGGAGGCTGCGTTCGCGGTGCTGGCGATCACGCGCGGGGCGCTGCCGCCGACGATCAACCTCGACCAGCCCGATCCCGAGTGCGACCTCGACTACGTGCCCAACCGCGCGCGCGAGGCGACGCTCGACGTGGCGATGTCGAACAGCTTTGGCTTCGGCGGCACCAACGCCACGCTGGTCGTCGCGCGCTTCGCCTGATCTTCCCTCGCAACTCTGGTAGAAGGGCGCCGTGAGCGCCGTTTCCGACGACGACCGCCGCCACATGCGGCGCGCCCTCGCGCTCGCGGCGCGCGCGCACGGCCGCACCGCGCCGAACCCGATGGTCGGCTGCGTGCTCGTCAAGGGCGGCCACGTCGTCGGCGAGGGGTACCACCACAAGGCCGGGCTGCCGCACGCCGAGGTGGAGGCGTTGCGCGATGCGGGGCGACGCGCGAAGGGGGCGACGGCCTACGTCTCGCTCGAGCCGTGCAACCACCACGGGCGCACCGGGCCGTGCACCGAGGCGCTGATGGCCGCCGGCGTGGCGCGCGTCGTCGCGGCGATGGGAGATCCCAACCCGCGCGTCGACGGCGGCGGCGCCGAGCGGCTGCGCGCGGCGGGCATTCGGACGGAGATCGGGCTCCTCGAAGGCGAGGCGCGCGCGCTCAACGCCGGCTTCCTGAAGTGGGCCGCGACGGGCCGGCCGCTGGTGATCCTCAAGGCCGCGGTGAGCCTCGACGGGCGCATCGCCGCCCGATCGGCGACGGTCGGATCGCCGACCGCTTCTTCCCCGCCTTCGGCGGGCGCGGTCGGCGCCTCGGGCGACGCGCGCTGGATCACCGGCGAGGCGGCGCGGCGCGAGGCCCACCGGCTGCGCGATCGCTGCGACGCGGTGCTCGTGGGGGCGGGGACGGTGCGCGCCGACGATCCCGCGCTCACCACGCGGATGGTGCGCGGCCGTGACCCGCTGCGCGTGATCCTCGACGGGCGGCTCTCGACGCCGCCGCGGGCGAAGGTGGTGGTGCCGGGCACGCTCGTCGTCGCGTCGAACACCGCGCCCGAGGCAGCCGAGCGGTGGCTCGTCGCGCGCGGCGCCGAGGTGGTGCGCCTCCCGGGACACGCCGGGCACGTCGATCCCGGCGCGCTCCTCGAGGAGCTGGGGCGGCGCGGCGTGCTCGAGCTGCTCGTCGAGGGCGGCGCCAGCGTGCACGGATCGCTGATCGCCGCCGGGCTGGTCGATCGCGCGGTGATCTTCGTCGCGCCGGTGCTGCTCGGCGCGCGCGGCGTGCCGCTGCTCGACTGGCCGGGCCCGCCCACCATGGCCGCGGCGCCGCGCCTCCACACCGTCGCCGTGCGCCGCCTCGGGGACGACACGATGCTGATCGTCGAGCGCGATCCGCCGCCGGACGCGCCGCCGGCGGATGCTACGCTTGACGGCGCCCCCCGTCGGAGGTAACCGTCCCAGCGGTCGAGCCATGTTCACAGGACTGATCGAAGACATCGGGCACATCGAGGCGGTGGCTGCCGCCGGTGAAGGTGCGCGCCGCCTCGCCATCTCCACTCGCCTCGCCGGCGAGGACCTCCCGGTCGGCGCGTCGCTCGCCGTCGACGGCACCTGCCTCACCGTCGTCGAGAACGCCGGCGATCGGGTGGCGCTCGTCGCCGCCGCGGAGACGCTGGCCTGCACCAGCCTCGGCGGCCTCGCGGCGGGCGCGCGCGTGAACCTGGAGCGGCCGCTGCGGCTCGGCGATCGCCTCGGCGGCCACATGGTCGCCGGCCACGTCGACGGCGTCGGGCGGATCTCCGCGCTCGGCCACCGCGGCGAGGCGCTCGACGTCACCATCGAGACGCCGCCCGCGCTGCTGCGCTACGTCGTGCCGAAGGGCTCGATCGCCATCGACGGGATCAGCCTCACCGTCAACACCGTCGACGCGCACGGCTTCGCCGTCTCGCTCATCCCGCACACGCAGACCGCCACCACGCTCGGCGACAAGCCGGTCGGCACGCCGGTGAACCTCGAGGTGGACCTCGTCGGCAAGTACATCGAGCAGCTGGTCGAGCCCTACCGCGCGATGCGCGAGCAGCCCGCCGCCGCCGCCGGCCTCACCCTCGACAAGCTGAAGGAGAACGGCTTTGCGGAATGATTCGCTGCCGACCGCGCTCGACCGGGTCCGGGCGGCGATCGACGAGGTGCGCGCCGGGCGGATGGTGATCCTCGTCGACGACGAGGACCGCGAGAACGAGGGCGACCTCACGATGGCCGCCGAGAAGGTGACGCCCGAGGCGATCAACTTCATGGCGAAGTGGGGCCGCGGCCTGATCTGCCTCACCCTCACCGAGGAGAAGGCCGACTCGCTCCAGCTGCCGCTGCAGTCCACGCGGCGCGGCGGCCCGCCGCTGGGCACCGCCTTCACCGTCACGATCGAGGCGCGGCGCGGCGTCTCGACGGGGATCTCGGCGCGCGACCGCGCGCAGACCATCCTCACCGCCGTCCACCCCGAGGCGCACCCCGACGACCTGATCACGCCCGGTCACGTATTCCCGCTGCGCGCCAAGAAGGGCGGCGTGCTGGTGCGCACCGGGCAGACCGAGGGCTCGGTCGACCTCGCGCAGCTCGCCGGGCTCCAGCCGGCGGGGGTGATCTGCGAGATCATGAACGACGATGGCTCGATGGCGCGGATGCCCGACCTCGAGCGCTTCGCCGCGCAGCACGACCTCATGATCCTGTCGATCGCCGACCTGATCGAGTATCGGCTCAAGCAGGAGTCGCTCGTCGAGCGCGTGGCGGGCGCGCCGCTCACGCCGACGATCGGCGGCCTCTCGACGGAGTTCCGCGCGGCCGTGTACCGCACGCCCGTCGAGCGCACGGAGTACCTCGCGCTCACGCTCGGCGAGGTGGCCGGCGACGACGTGCTGGTGCGCGTGCAGACCGCCTGCATCCCGGGCGACCTGCTCGGCTCCGCGGCGTGCGACTGCGGCGCCCAGCTTCGCGCGGCGCTGCGACGGATCGAGACCGAGGGGCGCGGCGTGCTGCTCTACGTGCTCCCCGGCGGGCGCCTCTCGCTGGCGGACGACTTCGCGGCGCACGTGCTCCACCGCGACGTGCCGCGTTCGGCGAACGACCTCAAGCTGCGCGACTTCGGGCTCGGGGCGCAGGTGCTCGCCGACCTCGGCGTGCGCCGCATCCGGCTCATGACCAACAACCCGCGCAAGATCGTCGGGCTCGAGGGCTACGGCATCACCGTCGCCGAGCGCGTGCCGCTGGAGATCTCGCCGACGAAGCAGAACATCGCGTGGCTGCGCGACAAGCGCGATCGCGAGGGGCACCTGCTCGTCGACGAGCGCCTCGTCGGGAAGGAGTGACCGTGAGCGGAGCGAAGCCGGTGGAGGGCCAGCTCTCGGCCCGTGGAATGAAGTTCGCGATCGTCGCCGGACGGTTCAACGCGTTCATCGTCGACCGGCTCGTCGCCGGCGCGGTGGACGCGCTCACGCGCGGCGGCGCCTCCGAGGCCGACGTCACGATCTACCGCTGCCCGGGGGCGTTCGAGATCCCGCAGGTCGCCCGGCGCGTCATCGACGGCGGCGGCATCGACGCGGTGATCTGCCTCGGCTGCGTGATCCGCGGCGCCACGCCGCACTTCGACTTCGTCGCCGGCGCCTGCGCCGACGGCATCGCCCGCCTCGCGCTCGAGTGCAAGGCGGCGATCACCTTCGGCGTGCTCACCACCGACACGATCGAGCAGGCGGTCGAGCGGGCGGGCACCAAGGCGGGCAACAAGGGCTTCGACGCGGCCATGGCCGCCGTCGAGATGGTGTCGCTGCTGCGGCAGATCGAGGCCGGTGGCGCACGCCCCGGGCGCGGGGATTGAAGCTGGACCCGGGGATGCGCCGCCGCGGCCGTGAGATCGCGCTCCAGGTGCTCTACCAGCTCGACGTCCAGCCGCAGCTCGGGGCGGAGACGGCGCTGGCGCGCTTCGACGGCTCCTTCGGCCGCGCCGACGACGACGGCGAGGCGAAGTCCCCCGACGAGGAGACGCGCCGCTTTGCCCACCAGCTGGTCCGGGGCGTGGTCGAGCACCTCGACGCCGTCGACGCGCGGCTCGCCCGCGCCTCGCGCAACTGGCGCCTCGAGCGGATGGCGCGCGTCGATCGCAACTTGCTGCGCCTCGCGGTGTACGAGCTGACGAGGAGCGAGGACGTGCCGGCGAAGGTCGCGATCAACGAGGCGATCGAGATCGCCAAGCGCTTCGGCGCGCAGGAGAGCCCGGCGTTCGTCAACGGCATCCTCGACCGCGTGCTGGAGGATCTCGGCAAGCCGGTGTAGGGCTGCGAACGGGACCGGGCGGCGTCGACGGAGGGGCGCGCCTCGTGGTAGCTTGCCGTCGATGAGCGATCCGAGGGTCCTGCTGGTGGACGACTCGACGGCGACGCGGGCCTTCGCCCGGGCGGCGCTCGAGGCGAGCGGCTTCGACGTGACCGTGGCGGCGACCGGCTTCGAGGCGCTCAAGGTGCTGCCGCGGGCGCGCTTCGACCTGATCGTGACGGACATCAACATGCCGGACATCACCGGCCTCGAGCTCATCCGGCACGTCCGCGAGAGCGCCGCGCACGGCAAGGTGCCGCTGATCGTGATCTCCACCGACGGCGCGGAGCGGGATCGCGAGCGCGGCATGCGCCTCGGCGCGAGCGCCTACCTCGTCAAGCCGTTCACGCCAGATGCGTTGGTGGAGCTGGCGCGCCGGCTCCTCGGGGGCGAGCGGGCCGCCCCGGCATGAGCGATCGGAGCTTCGATCGGGGCGAGAAGGCGCTGCAGGAGTTCCTCTCCGAGGCCCAGGAGATCATCGAGGAGCTGAACCGTCTCCTCCTGAAGCTCGACGGGGGCGGGTGCGCCGACCCCGACGTGGTGAACGGCGCCTTCCGCGCCGTGCACTCGCTCAAGGGCCTGGCGGGGCTGTTCGGGGTGGCGCGGCTGAGCCGCCTTTCGCACCAGTCGGAGGACCTGCTCGACGGGATCCGCCTCGGGCGCGTGGAGCTGGACCGCGAGGCGCTCGACGCGCTCTTCGAGGCGGTGGAGGTGTTCCAGCGCATCGTCGCCGAGGCCGCGGCGAGCGGGCAGGCGCAGGGCGGCGCGATCGATGGTGGCGCGGCGGAGCGCCTGCTCGAGCGGCTCACGCGCCTCGCGGCGCGACGCGCGGGGCGTGACGGCGGCGCGACCGTCCCCGACGGCCAGGGCGACCCGTGGTGCGGCTACCGGTTCGACGCCGGGCTCCTCGCCGTGCTGACCGAGTACGAGGAGCACCGCCTGCGCGAGAACGTCACCGCCGGGCGCGCGCTCTACCGGATCCACGCGCCCTTCGCCATCGAGTCGATCGACACCGGGCTCGAGGCACTGAAGAACCGGCTGAAGCCGCTCGGCGAGGTGATCACCTACCTCCCGTCGGCGGAGTCGGGCGACCCGACGAAGATCGAGCTGGACCTCGTGGTCGGGGCCGACGCCGACGCGGCGGCGATGGCGCGGGCGCTCGCCGGGCTGGGCGTCGAGCTGCGGCCGATCCCGCGCGAGGGGGGCGCACGCGAGCAGCCGGAGCCGCCGCCGCCCGCGATGACGCCGACGCGGATCGACACCGCCCCCGGCGCGCCCGTCGAGCTGCACCCCGAGGGCGAGGCGACCGACGAGCGGCTGCAGTCGATCCGCTCCGCCTCGCAGACGGTGCGCGTCGACATCCGCAAGCTCGACCACCTGATGAACCTCGTCGGCGAGCTGGGCCTGGTGCGCGCCGGGATCGCCGGCATCGTCGAGACGGTGAAGGCCGACCGGGAGCGGGCCGAGCTGGCGCGCTCGCTCCACCGCGAGACGCGGGCCCTCTCCCGCAAGCTCGACGAGCTGCAGGCGGCGGTCCTCGAGGTGCGGATGGTCCCCCTCGGGCAGGTGTTCGACAAGCTGTCGCGGGTGGTGCGCAAGATCTCGCGCGACGCGAACAAGGAGATCCGTCTCCTCATCGCCGGCGCGGAGACGGAGCTCGACAAGCTCATCGTCGAGGAGCTGAGCGATCCCCTGATGCACATGATCCGCAACTGCATCGACCACGGGATCGAGCCGCGCGAGGCGCGCCTCGCCGCCGGCAAGCCCGAGGCGGGGACGATCGCCATCGGGGCGGCCCAGCGCGGCAACCACGTGGTGATCACCGTCGAGGACGACGGCGTGGGCATCGACGCCGCGAAGCTCGTCCAGCGCGCGGTGCGGGCCGGCTACCTCACCGGCGAGGAGGCGGCGGAGCTGAGCCGGCGCGAGTCGCTGAACCTGATCTTCGTCCCCGGCCTCTCCACGCGCGAGAGCGCCACCGAGATGTCGGGGCGCGGCGTCGGGATGGACGTGGTGAAGACGAACATCGCGCGCCTGTCGGGGATCATCGACGTGGAGTCGGAGCCGGGGGCGGGGACGCGGCTCACGCTCACGCTGCCCATCACGCTGGCGATCATCCAGGCGCTGGTGATCCGCGCGGCCGGGCGGACCTACGCGGTGCCGCTCAACTCGGTGCTCGAGACGCTGCTCGTGCGCGCCGACGACGTGCGGCCGATCGAGCGGCGCGAGGCGATCGACCTCCGCGGTGCGACGCTGCCGGTGGTGCGGGTGGAGGAGGTGTTCCGCCTCGACCGCGCTGCGCCGCGGCCGTCCAAGGTGTTCGTCGTCGTGGTCGGGATGGCGCAGCACCGCGTCGGGCTGGTGGTCGACGAGCTGGTCGGTCAGGAGGATGTGGTGCTGAAGTCGCTCGGCCGCACGCTCGACGGCATCCCGGGGATCGCCGGGGCGACCGAGCTCGGTGGACAGCAGACCGTGCTCGTGCTCGACGAGGGCGCGCTCGTCGAGGAGGCGCTCGGCGCCGGCCCCGCCGAGGCGCCGCACGCGGCGGGAGGCGTGGC
>JAJXSP010000533.1 GCA_021784515.1 Myxococcales bacterium
CTGGCGCGGCTCGCCGCCGGCCGCCGCCATCTCCATCGGAGGGGCCGATTCGCGGGCATTGGCGAGCACCATCAACAGGGCATCGATCACCGTATTGCCGGTGACCAGGACATCCTTCTTCGGGACGCCCTCGCGGACCAGGTTGTCGGCCGAGGTCGCCGTCGGCGCGAGGTGCAGATCGGCCACCGCCGTCACCATCCGGCGATTGGACTCCTCGGGATAGGGGTGGAAGCGATCGAAGCTGCGCAATCCCGCCTCGAGGTGGGCGACGGGAATGCGCCGGTGGAAGGCGGCGAGCGCGGCGCAGAATGCGCTCGTCGTGTCGCCCTGCACCACCACCATGTCGGGCGGATTGGCCGCATAGAGCTTGTCGAGCGCGGGCATGGCGCGACAGACGATGTCGCTGAGCGACTGGCCGGGCTGCATGATCGCCAGGTCCTCGTCGCCGCGCACGCCGAACGGGCGCAGGATCTCGTCCACCATCTCGCGGTGCTGGCCGGTGAGGATGATTCGCGGCGCGAACCGCCGATCGCCGGAGAGCATCTTGATCAGCGGCAGCACCTTCACCGCCTCGGGGCGCGTGCCGAAGACGAGCGCCACGGCGAGCGGGCGATTCATTCGTGCTCCCGCGTCGGCAGCCGGCCCGAGGCGAGCAGGGACCGGGCGTGCTGCTCCATGTTCACGGGCTCGAAGAAGGCAGAAATCGCCTCGACGATGCGATCGAAGAGCGCCAGCTTGAACTCCGTCGAGGCGGTCATGCCGGGGAAGAAATCGAGCCCACGCACGAGGTCGCCACCGAGGAAGTCGAGCGGGTGGAGCAGGAAGGAGGGCTGCACGCCGCGGGCGCGGCACAGCGCGAGCGCGGTGCGCAGATAGGCCATCGCTACGCCGACGGAGCGAAGGGCGAGATAGAGCACGTAGCTCATGTGCATCGGCACGCGCGCGATCGGCATGGTGGTGACGGGGATTTCGACCAGCCCGTCGCCGCGCCACAAATAGGGTTTGATCGGGCGCAGTCCCTCGCCCAGCGTGCCATAGAGCTTCTTGCGCTTCGCCTTCTCCGCCGCGGGCATGTCGCGCGATTTCCAGAAATAGTAGGCGCGCGCGATTGGCCCGAGGAAGGTCGGGAACGTCGAGGCGTCGTAGAGGTAGCCGCGCGCCGCCAGCACGTGCAGGGTGTCGCGGGAGAGCGAGAAGCCCGGGCCGCGGAAGCCGCGGGGGCGCTTTCCCGTCGCCGCCGCGATGGCCTCCTCCGCCGCGCCGATCTCGCGCTCCACCTCGGGCCGCGCGTATTCGTGAAACCACGGCTCGTGCGAGAAGGAGTGGTTTCCGATCTCGTGGCCCTCGTCGGCGAGCGCGCGCAGCGCGGCGCGGTTCTCGTCGCGCGCGGCGTCCTGCCCGACGACGAAGATGGTCAGCGTGAGCCCGTGGCGGCGCAGCCGCTCCACGAGGATCGGCGCGAGCGTCGGGACGTAGGTGGGAAACGACTCCCAGCCGGCGTCGCCGTGGATCTTCTGGTACGCCCACAGGTTGTCGAGGTCGAGAGAGAGGCTCGCAGGCGGACGACGGGTCATTGCGCGGCCACGCCGCCACGCAGCGCGAGGCGCGAAAGCAAACCGAGGTGAGCGACGATGGTCCGGACAATCTTCATCTTCGACTCGCCGAGCAGCCGCGACTCCAGCGTCGCGGGATGCTCCACGATACGCCCTCCTCTCAGCTTCAGCGAAATCAAAGTCTCCGCGACCCCCAGGAACCCTTGGTTCTCGACGGGAAGGCCGGCGAGCGCGCTCTTGCGGTAGACGCGGCAGCAGCTCGTGAAGGTGTAGAAGCGGTCGTGGAGGATGGTGCTGTACAGGCGGGAGAGCGTCTTCGAGAGGAAGAGGCGCCACTCGGGCACGTTCAGCACGTGTCCCTCGGGGTGGTACGGCGACGCGGTCACGAGGTCGGCGCTCCCGTCGAGCGCGAGCGGAATCATTGCCTGCAGCTCGCGCGGATCGTAGGAGCAGTCGCAGTCGATCGAGCAGACGATCTCCGTCGGAGCGGCGCGCACGCCGGTGAGGATCGCCGCCGCCACGCCGCGGTTCGCCGCGTGCCGGACAAGGGTGCAATCGGGCAGCGCGGCGAACTGCTCCTCGAGCAGGCGCCAGGTGTCGTCGGTGGAGCCGTCGTCGACGAGGACGAGGTGGACGCGAAAGCTCGATTCCAGCTCCCGGCGGAACGCGGTCAGGGTCCGGCGGAGATAGGTGATGTTTTGAGCTTCGTTGAACATCGGGACGACCAGCGAGACCTCCTCGCGCCTTTGGGCCTCCCTTCCCTCTTTCCCGTTTTCGCCTTCGTTCCCGTTCCCGCTCCCGTTCCCGCTCCCGTTCCCGCTCCCGTTCCCGCTCTCGTTCCCGTTCCCGCTTTCGCTCCCGCTCCCGTAATCCGGGGTATCCACTCCGCTCGGGGCAGACGGCCTCCCTCTGTCAGCCTGCGAACGCAGGCTTTCCTCGCAGCTTGCCCGCGGCTTCAGCCGCCGGGCACCAGAATCCGAAAGGGCGATTTCAATGTTCAGGTAATCTGCGATTCCCTGGAAGGAATAGCGGTGCAGGTAGTCGTCCAGGACCCAGCGGGTCTTGGCCAGGTTGCGGTAATGGCGGATTCGCTGGAGGGTCGAGATGCCCTGGATTTTGGGTTGGTGGCGGTCCAGCTCCCAGGGCATGAAATAGAAGACGATCGGGTCGGGGCTGGTGTTCGAGCGGTGCTCGACGGCGCGCGAGAGGAGCGTGTGCGGGAGCTGGCGGATGTAGTTGCCGCCCGAGATCGCCACCCGCAGGCCGGCCACGCTGACCGTCGTGATTGGCAGTTCCCAGAGCGAGCCGCCGCCGGTCGAGTGGCGGCGGCGGTGGATGCCCGCCATCTCGGGATCGCCGGAGAACCGGCGCAGGATCGGGTTGACGCTCGAGTCGTAGAGGTAGCCCTCCTCGATCAGGGTGTCGAGGATCCACCGGTCGTCGTCGTGCAGCCACTCGGGCGCGCGATAGCCGACGATGCGGTTCGAGCCCGCCGCCTCGAGCGCCTCCTTCGCGCGGCGCAGATCGTCGATCAGCTCGGCGCGCGGCATGCCGCGCAGCGAGCGCGGCCAGAAGCCGCGGCTTTGCACCTCGTGCCCGTGCGCGACGATGCGCCGGATCAGCTCGGGCTGGCTCTCGGCGAGGAAGCCGAAGGCGAAGAAGGTGGCGCGCGCGCCGAAGCGATCGAGGAGCGCGAGCACGTCGTCGAGGTTGCGCTCGAGGCGCGGCTCGAGGCGCTCCCAGTGCTTGCGCCGGACCGCGCCCCGCAGGGCGGCGACGTGGAAGTAGTCCTCGACGACGATGGTGAGGAGGTGGGTTCGCATCACGATGCGGGAGAGCCGACGGGAGCGGGGGGACCCGCGGGGTTCACGTC
>JAJXSP010000091.1 GCA_021784515.1 Myxococcales bacterium
GGCGGCGCTGATCGCCCAGGGCCTCACCCTCGGGCTGCGGCCGCTGCGCCGCCTGCTCGCGCTGCGTCACCTGCGCCGGCCATTCTGGGCGGAGAGCGTGGAGCAGCGCGTGTCGAACCTGTGGCAGCTCGCCCTCGTCGGGCTGCGGGACGCCGGCTGGCGCCCGACCTCCGCCGAGGCGCCGCGCGAGTTCGCCTGTCGCGTGGGCGTCGATCCGATGGAGGACTGCGCGACCATCCTCGAGCGCGCCCGTCACGGCCTCGCCGTCGACTCGGGCGACCTCGCGACCATGCGCTCGGCGGCCGAGTCGGTCTACCGCGCCGCGCGCCACCGCCTCGGCCTGTTCGCCCGCCTCGGGGCGCAGCTGCGCTGGCCCCTCGCCTGATCCTCTCCCGCTTCTGATCTAGTCGGTGGACGCGGTCGCCTGGTCGGGGCCGCCGCGGCGCTGCACGATGAGCGTCTGCGCCGACTGCACCTGGTTCGACTGCCGCGCCACCACCGTGACCTGGTTGGCGCCCGGCCACAGCGGGATCAGCGCGTCGAGGTGCATCGCCGCGGGCGTCTCGCCCTTGCGGTTGGAGCGGTAGAAGACCTTGCGGTGCTCGATCTTCGCGGTGCGGTTCGAGACGTAGACGAACGCATCCGCGATCTGCCGCTCGTCGGTGGCGGTCGCGGTGAGGTGGAAGGTGCCGGTGTCGACGGCGAGCGGCGGGTTGTCGATCGCGAGCCGCGGCGGCGCCACCTGCATCGACGGCGTGAAGAGCGAGGCCGACGACCCGTTCGCGGGCGGCGAGGCCGAGGTCACGCCGGCGGCGAGCGCGAGGAAGGCCGGCCGGCCCGGCTCGACCTCGATCCGGTAGTAGCCGGCGCCCTTCGCGGTCAGCT
The DNA here is from genome assembly GCA_021784515.1 of Myxococcales bacterium. GTDB lineage: Bacteria > Myxococcota_A > Polyangia > Palsa-1104 > SHYY01 > SHYY01. Next base: position 886 of record JAJXSP010000091.1, read on the forward strand.
TGAACGAGGCGCCCTTCTTCGCGTGGCCGATCACCGGCGAGCCGGCCGCCGCCGCCGCGCGCACCTCGGCGTTGTCGGCCGTCACCGTCACTGCCCCCGACGCCACGTCCTCCTGCGCCGCGGGCGCCACCTTGAAGGTGAGCTTGTCGGTGACGTACTCGTGCAGCACCTGGTCGTAGACGTCCATCTGCAGCGAGAGCGAGTCGTCGTGGAAGTCGGGCGCGACCGCGAAGGTGAAGTCCACCGACTTCGACTCGCCGGGCGCGAGGTTGTCCACGTTGAAGCGCCCCTTGTTGACGTCGATGCCGTCGCCGGACTTGTTGGACAGCGTCGCCAGCGTCTCGTAGGCCTTGCCGTCGCCGATGTTCTTCACCGTGACGTGGAGCCGCGCCTCCTCGCCGCGCTGGAGGATGCCGTCGCCGTTGCCCTTCACGTCGTCGATCACCTGGTAGCCGTAGGCGAAGCGCGGGCGCGGCAGCCCGTCGATCTTGAGGTCGAGCTTGTCGGCCGCCGCCTTGGTGGTCTTGCCGTCGGAGAGGTCGAGCTTGACGGCGTCGAGCCGCGCGAGGGCGCCCCGGTCGACCTTCACCGGCACGCTCCACGAGCGCGACTCACCCGGCGCGAGCCGGCCGAACACGAACTCGCGATCGCCCAGCAGCGGGTCGTCGCACTTGGTGATGCCATGGAGCTGCGCCGTCGGGGCGGCGCCGCGGTTGGTGACCGTCGCCTTCAGCGTGATCGTGTCGCCGGCGTGCACCTCGTTGCCCGGCCGATCCGTCGCGAGCGCCGCCTGAACCTCGAGCGGGCGCGCCTCGCCGTCGGCGGGCGACCAGTCGACGCCGAGCGTCTTCAGCGCCTCGGCGATCCGCCCCTGCTCCTCGGCGATCTTCTTGTCGAGGAACGGCCGCGCCGAGGCGATCACCTCGTGGCGCTTCCACCCCTTCGCGGCGAGCAGCAGCTCGCGGGCGAAGGTGATGTCGTAGTCCTCCTTGAAGTGCTCGTCGTCGAGGTTGGAGATGTCGTCCTCGGGCTCGGCCTCGGGCTCCTCGCCGCCGTCCTCCTTGTTCGCGTCGTCGCGCAGGAGCGCGCCCGCGTCCTTCTTCTTCGGCGCCTCGGCGAGGAAGTGCACCGTCTCGACGGGCTTGTCGCCGCCGCGCGCGTTGCGCGAGGTGAGGTGCGCGTCGAGGTCCTGCTCGCGCAGCCCGTGGCTCGGCCGGAAGATCGTCACCCGGTCCTTCGTGATCCAGCTCTGCTCGAGCGCGATGTCCGGGCCGATGCCGACCGACTGGATCGACACGTCGCCCGGCGTGAGGTACTGCGCGATGGTCAGCTTGAGCGCGCTCTGGTCGTCGTTCTCGTAGAGCACCTGCACGCTGCCCTTGCCGAAGGTGCGGCTGCCGATCACCACCGCCCGGTCGAGGTTCTTCAGAGCGCCGGCGACGATCTCCGAGGCCGAGGCGCTGCCGCCGTCGACGATCACCGCCATCGGCACGTGCGGCTGGTTGCCCGGCGAGGCCCGCTTCTCCTCGCGCTGCTTGTTCGCGTAGCCGACCGTGGTGACGATCGTCCCCGACTCGACGAACTCGTCGGCGACCTTGATCGCCTGGTCGAGCAGGCCGCCCGGATCGCCGCGCAGGTCGAGCACGATCGCCTTCAGGGAGTTCTTGGCGCGCAGGTCCTCGAGCCCCTTGCGCAGCTCGTCGGCGCTGTTGCCCGAGAACTGCGACAGCTTGATGTAGCCGACGCCGCCCTTGAGCGCGTGCGCCTCGATGGTGCGCACCTGGATCTCGTCACGCACGAGCGTGACCTGCTTCGCCGGAGCGTCGCCGCGCTGGGTCCACACCTCGACGCTCGTCCCCGGGTCGCCGCGCAGGCGGCTCACCGCGTCGTTGAGCATCATGTTGACCGTCGATTCCTTCTCGATGCGCACGATCTTGTCGCCGGCCTTGATGCCCGCCTTCGACGCCGGCGTGTTCGGCATCGGCTTGAGCACGGTGAGCTGCCCCTTGCGGATCCCGATGACGATGCCGAGCCCGCCGAACTTGCCCTTGGTCGAGAGCTTCATCTCGTTGTAGAGCGCCGGCTCGAGCAGCACCGAGTGCGGATCGAGGGTGGTCAGCATCCCGTTGGTCGCCGCGTACTCCAGGTCCTTCGGGTCGGTGCCCGGCTGCATGTTCTTCTGGATAAAGTGGACGATCTCCCGCATCTTCAGCGAGAGCGTCCAGGGCGAGTCGACGTCCTTGATGTCGAACTCCTGCTGCGCGGTGTCCACGCGCACCATCACCTTGTTCTCGGCGGGGTGCGGCTCGACCATCACCTCGGCCACCTGCTTCTGCACGTTGTCGAGCGAGGCGAGCAGCATCGCCTTCGGATCGACGCGCGTCGGATCGACGTAGGCGTCGTTGATCCGCATCAGCGTGGCGTTGAAGATCCGCAGCGCGGCCAGGTCGTAGGGCTTCTTGTCCTTGTCCTTGGCCGCCGACGGGCCGCCGGCGTGCGAGGGCTCACCCGCGTCGAGACCGAGGCCGCGCGGCTCGTGCCGGGAGATCGTCAGGACCAGGGAGGTAGCGAGTGCGGCGCCGACGAGCAGCAGCTTCACGTGTCGTTTCATCCAGGGCTCCTCGACCGGAGGGGACGCCTTCGGGCGATCGAAATTGGCGAACAGGTCCATCGCGCGTGGTTCTCCCTCGGGCGCGGCGGGTGGGGGTGCATGTGTCTGTGGGGTGTCGCCGCCGTCTTCTCCAGGCCGGGTGCGGGCACTCTCTTCAAGTCTAGGATGCGGGGCCGCCCCCGTCCATGTCGCGGGACGAAGTAGCTCATAGCCGATCTCCGTCCCGCGCGCCCGTACCTCGCGTCCGCGCTACCGCTCCTCGGGCCAAATGAAGGCGAGCTTCACGTCGAACCCCTCGACCAGGGCGCGGAGCTTCGCGCGGCGGACGGCCGGATCGGGCTCGTCGCGCAGCAGCCGCTCCCGCTCGGCGGCGAGGCGATCGACGAAGGCGGAGAAGCGCGCGTCGAGATCGCGCTCGAGGGCGGTCCGCAGCTTCGACGCCAGCGCCGGCGCGGCGCCCGAGGTGGTGATCGCCACGCGCACCCTCCCGGCGCGGACCAGCGCCGGCATGGCGAAGTCGCTCCGCGCGGGGTCGTCCTCGCACCACAGCGCCGCGCCTCCGGTCGCCGCCTCGGCCACCTTCTCGACGAGCGCGGCGTCGTGCGTGCACGCCAGCACCAGGTCGGCCTCACGCGCGTCGGCGGGGAAGAAGTCGCGCGAAAAGAGGGTGATGCGGCTGCGGGCGGCGAGCGACGCGATCCCTCCGCCCGGCTCTCGCGCGACCACCGTCACGATCGCCCGCGCGTCGAGCAGGCGCTCCACCTTGTCGAGCGCGGAGTCGCCGCCGCCCACGACGAGCGCGCGCTTGCCCTCGACGTCGAGCGAGATGGGAAGCCCGACCGCCTCCCGCCTCACCGCGCGGCTCCGGCCAGGTCGGCGATCACCGCGTCCACCAGCTTGAAGTAGTCGTTCAGCTCGGGGCGCGCGCCGACGTCCGAGGGCAGCACCACCAGGCGGGCGCCGGCCTGCTGCGCCACCAGCTGCGCCGTCGAGCGGCTGTAGAACGACTCCATCAGCACCAGCTGCGCGTGCTGCGCGCGCATCAGGCCGACCAGCGCCGCGACGTGCGACAGCGGCGGCGGGATGCCGGGCTTGGGCTCGACGTAGCCGATCTCGACGAGCCCCAGCCACTGCGACACGTACGACCAGCTCTTGTGGTAGACGACGATCTTCACGCCGCGCAGCCCGGCCGCCGCCCGCTCCCACGCCGCGCGCTTCGCCTTCAGCTCGGACTGGAACCGCTCGAGGTTCGCCTGGTAGGCGGCCGCCCCCGACGGGTCCAGCTCGCGCAGGCGCTGCGCGATCTCGCCGGCGACGCGCGCCGCGTTGTCCGGGGCGAGCCAGTAGTGCGGGTTGCCCTGCGGGTGGATGTCGCCCATCGAGCGATCCACCTTCGTCGTCGGCACGTCGAGCACGGGGATCGCCGCCGAGGCGTCGAGGTTGCCGGGCGTGCCGAGCTGGATCTTCGGGTTGCGGCACGCCAGCACCAGCGGCGGCAGCCAGCCGATCTCCAGCTCGAGCCCGACGTGGACGAGCAGGTCGGCGCGGTTGAGCGCCACCTGGAGGCTGGGCTTTGCCTCGACGAAGTGCGGGTCCATCGAGCCGTGCGACAGCGCGGTCACCTCGACGCGGTCGCCGCCGATCCGTTTGGCGAGATCGGCGAAGGTTTCGATGCTGGTGACGACGCGCAGCTTCGCCGCCGCTGCGGGGCGGGGCGCCGCGACGCCGCCGGCGAGGACGAGCGCGATCAGTCCGACGATTCGCATGAATGGTTCTCCGATCGTTCGAGCACGGGAGAGGGTGGATCAGTAGGGTGAATCAGTATGGATGGGCGCCGTGTGCACCGATGGCCGCCTCGAGCTGCAGGAACGCGATCAAGTTCTCCGGTCCGCCCGTCGGGAAGCGCCCCTCGAAGTAGATGCGCGCCCGCGCGAACTCGGATAGCACGAGGGTGAGCGCGCCGCTGCCGGCGTACTCGCGCCCGATCAGCGCCGAGGCCGGCAGCCCGTCGATCTCGCCGCGCGCCGCCAGGATGATGCGACGGGACACCTGCCACGCGAGCTGCGAGTAGAGCGCGCCGTCGAGCGGCGACTGGCCGGGCAGCGTCGCGAAGTCGGGCACCTCGCGCAGCATGAACTCGGTCGTCCAGGCGAGGGTCATGTAGCTCTCCGCGACGTTCGGCGGCTTCCACTTCACGTACAGGTCCGCGCCGTAGAGGCGGCTGGTGTGATTCGAGAGCACCGGGTCGTTGGCGTGGAAGGTCTTGCCGGTGGCGAAGGAGAGCCCGAACAGCGCCGAGGTGTTGTCGGTGACCGGGATGAAGGTGCGCGCGTTGGCGAGGTAGGTGAAGTCGGCGCGCGAGCCGCCGCCGAAGGTGTTGGCGACCGTCGGGTCATCGCTCGCCGGCACCGAGAGCAGCTCGCCGGTGAGGAGGAGGTAGAACGGCAGCGGCGCCAGCCACGACAGCTCGACGCCGGGCGCGCGCAGCCCGTCGGGCCCGAGGAGGAGCACGTTCAGCTCGGGGCGACGCGTGAAGTCCTGCAGGTGCAGGTGCTGGGTGTTCTCGCGGCCGAAGGCGGCGCGGAAGATCCCCGCCCGCAGCTGGAGCGACCACGGCAGCGAGGTGGTGGTGAGGAAGGCCTCCTCGACCTCGATCCCCTGCGCATTCGGGATGGTGAGGAACACGTCGGCGCGAAAGTAGGGATCGACGGTCGCCTGGAAGGCCAGCTCCAGCTCCTGCAGGTTGAGGCCGGTTGAGGCAGGGTCGTCGCCGCTCGTCGGGATCGGGTGCTGGTACCAGCCGCCGGCGAAGTCGAGGATCGCCGAGATGTCCGGGTTCAGCGACTGGAAGGCGCGGGTCAGTGCGCTCGGCAACGCGGAGGTGGCCGGCGCCGGCGCCTTTTGCGCGGCGGCCGCGGCGTCTGCGGCGAGCGCCTTGGCGAGCGCCTCCTGCTCCGCCGGCGTGGGGCCCGGCGTTTGCTGCGGTGCAGCACCTGGAGCACCGGCGGCGGGCTGCTCCGTCGCCGGTGGTTGCTGCGGCGCAGCATCATGGAGCGGCGTCTCATGCTGCGGCGCAGTATCCGGCGAAGGTGGCGGCTCGGCGCGCGCCGCGGCGGCTGCGGCGAGCGTGAGGCACAGGGCGGCGCGCTTCACGACGCTCTCCGCCCGAACACGAGGCGGAGCGCCGCCACCGCGCCCGCCACCACCGGGATCGCCACCACCATCGAGGCGCCCGTCGGCAGCGACCACCGGAACGAGGCGTAGTAGCCGCCCACCGCCGAGGCCAGCGCGATGATCACCGCCAGCGCGAAGACCTGCCACAGCCGCGCCGACAAGAGCAGCGCCGCCGCCGCCGGGAGCACCATGAAGCCGAACACCGGCAGCGCGCCGACCGCCCGGGTCGAGACGGAGATGGCCAGGGCGAAGGTCTCGAAGAGGACGAAGTTCCACCACCAGGCGCGGTAGCCGAGCGTGCGCGCCATCTCGCCGTCGAAGGAGACGAAGACGAAGTCCTTGTAGAGCAGGAGATGCAGCGCCAGAACGGCGACGGTGCAGGCCGCCATGATCCACAGCTGCTCGGGCGGCACCGCGACGGCGTTGCCGTAGAGCAGGTCGTTCACCTCGTGCGTCTCCTGCGTCACGCGCGGGCTGTTGAGCACGAGGATCATCGCCGCGCCGGCGAGCAGGTAGCCCGCGCCGACCACCGTCTCGGCGGCGATCCGTCGTCGGGCGAGGTGCAGCGAGAAGGCCGCCGCGCCCGCCGCCGCGAAGAGGAAGGCGAGCCACAGCGGGTGGAGGTACCAGGGCGCGCGGTGCGGCTCGACGCCGGCCACCGAGGCGAGCCAGAAGGCGGTCGCCACGCCGACTCCCGACATCTGCGAGAGCGCGGCCGAGACGAAGACGATCCGCCGCAGCACGATGTAGACGCCGACGAAGGAGCACAGCACCGCCGCCATCGCGGCGACGGCCAGCGGGTCGCGCCACAGGAAGTAGCTGTCGAGGAAGGAGGGTGCGGCGTCCATCAGGGCGTCTCCCGCGGCATGTAGATCGAGGCGTGCTCGCCGAGGCGGGCCACCACCACCCGCGTGCCGTAGATCTCGGAGAGCCGCTCGCTGGTGAGCACCTCGGCGCGCGGCCCGAGGGTGATCGGCCGCGACGGGCCGGCCACGAGGCACAGCTCGCTCGCGTAGTCGGCGACCGCGCCGAGGTGGTGCGTCACCATCACCACGCCGATGTTGCGGCGGGCGAAGGAGGCGAGCAGGTCGAGCATCGCGCGCTCGGACGGCAGGTCCATCCCGGTCGCCGGTTCGTCGAGGAGCAGGAGGTCGGGCTCGCCGGCGAGCGCGCGGGCGATCAGCACGCGCTGGCGCTGGCCGCCCGAGAGCGCGTGGTAGGCGCTGCCGGCGAGCGCGCCGGCGCCGACGTCGCCGAGGGCGCGCAGGGCGGCCTCGCGATCGGCGGAGCCGGGGCGCGCGAGGCGCCCGATGCGCCCGTAGCGCCCCATCGTCGCGATCTCGAGCGCGGTCAGCGGGAAGGAGAGATCGACGGCGTCGCGCTGCGGGACGTAGCCCACGCGCGGCGCCTTGCCCGACGGGTAGAGCATCAGCCCGGAGATCGGCGCCTGGAGGCGCAGCACGGTGCGCAGCAGCGTCGTCTTGCCCGAGCCGTTGGGGCCGATCACGCCGAGGAACATCCCGCGGCGCAGGGTGAGGTCGATGGGTGGAAGTACCGGGCGGCCGTGGTGGCCGACCACGATGGAGCGCAGCTCGATCAGGTTCACGGAGTTCTCCCGCGCAAGGGTTTGCCGAGCCTGGAGGCCCGCGCCGAAAAGGCGCGCACCTCAGCGTCCCCGGGTTCGGGGACTGAGCGCGGGCGGGCAGCGCGGCCGCCGACCTTCGACGACAGAGCCCCGACCGCGGTCAGGCGGCGGGAGGGCCGAGCTTGGGCGCGAGGGACAGTGGCGGCGGGATGAAGCCGGGGGCGTCGGGCAGCGCGGGCTCCTCGACGCACGTCGCGCTGATCGGTGCCGGCAGCTCGGGGAGCACGTTGCCGACGCCCGGGGTGCCGGCGAAGGCGCAGGTCGCGCAGCGGACGGCGCGACCGGGAACCGCGCCGGCGTGGTCGTGCCGCGCCGAGGCGCCGACGGCGAGGAGCAGCAGCGCGGCGGCGAGCGCCCGGGCGACCTTGCCCATGCGCGAAACCTTGGTCCTCGCGCCGACGGCTGTCAAGCGTCCGCGCGGACGCTCATCCGGGCACCCCCTCGACGACCGCCTTCAGGCGCTCGAGCGCGTCGTGGGCGAGGTCGTCGAGGCGATCGCGCAGGCGCGCCGCCCCGAGGGTGACCACCAACCCGGCGAAGGTGTCGTGCGAGGACAAGCGCGTCCAGGCGCCGCGATCCTCGACGGTGTAGAGGTGCTCGGCGCGCACGCCGAAGCCGCGGCCGGCGAGCACCAGGCGCCGCTCCGGCTCGACCGAGCGCACCGCGAGGCGCACCGCGACCGTTCCGGCGATCGGCACCGCCAACGCCACCTCGAAGGCGCTGCCCTCGGCGAACGCCGTGCCCTCGAGCGCCCGCGCCGAGGCGGCGTAGGGGAACCAGCGCGGCCACGACGAGAGATCGGTGAGCGCGCGCCACACCGCCACGGGCGAAGCCGTGATGTCGATGGCGTGATGGATGGGCGCGGGCATCGAACCGGCGAACCATGCTATCCATGCTCGTGATGGGCAAGACCCACAAGCAGGACCACGCGGCGCCGCTCCCTGCGTCCGTCGAGGAGTCGCCCGTGGAGCAGGACGCCGAGGGTGAGGGCGACGGGCCCGAGCCGGTGGAGATCGTCGACACGGTGGTCGATCTGCCCGACCTCGAGAGCGAGGCCGCCGGCGACCACGAGCCCGCCGAGGACGGCGCGCCGACGCGCGCGCTCGCGCCGGTCGATCGCAAGGCGCTCGCCCGCTTCGACCCGCTCACGCAGTACATGAACGAGATCCGCCGCTACCCGCTCCTCTCGCGCGAGGAGGAGCACGAGCTGGCGGTGAACTTCGCGAAGACCGGCGACGTCCAGGCGGCGCGGCGCCTCATCACCGCCAACCTCCGCCTGGTGGTGAAGATTGCGCACGAGTACCGTCGCGCCCACCGCAACCTGCTCGACCTCGTGCAGGAGGGGAACCTCGGCCTGCTGCAGGCGGTGCAGAAGTACGATCCCTACCGCGGGGTGAAGCTCTCGTCGTACGCGGCGTGGTGGATCCGCGCCTACATCCTCAAGTTCATCCTCAACAACTGGCGCCTGGTGAAGATCGGGACGACGCAGGCGCAGCGGAAGCTGTTCTTCAACCTGCGCAAGGAGAAGGACAAGCTCGAGCAGCTCGGCTTCGCTCCGGAGGCCAAGCTGCTCGCCGAGCGCCTCGACGTGAGCGAGGCCGAGGTGGACGAGATGGAGCGCCGCCTCGGCTCGGGCGAGCTGTCGCTCGATGCGCCGCTCGGCCGCGACGACGATTCGGGGCAGACCCACCTCGACATGCTCGAGTCGCCGGGCACCGAGCGGCCCGACGTGGCCGCCGAGGGCGACGAGTTCCGGCGCCTGCTCCGCTCGAAGCTGGAGGCGTTCGAGAAGACGCTGCGCGGCCGTGAGCAGACCATCTTCCACGAGCGGCTGCACGCCGAGAACCCCCTCACGCTGCAGGAGATCGGCGATCGCTACAACATCAGCCGCGAGCGCGCGCGCCAGCTCGAAAAAAGGCTGACCACCAAGCTGCGCGACTACCTGCGCGCCGAGCTGGGCGACGCGGTGGAGATCGCGATGGGGCTCGAGGAGTAGACGGTGGCGGCCTTCATCCAGCGCGTGCGCCGGGGCTAGCCTCGATGGCCGGGCGGCTCTACGTCGTCGGAACGCCGCTCGGCAACCTGGGCGACCTCTCGCCGCGGGCGGTGCGGGTGCTCGGCGAGGTCGCGCTCGTCGCCGCCGAGGACACGCGCGCCGCGCTGCGCCTGCTCGCCCACGCCGGCGTCCACGCCAAGGTGGTGAGTTGCTTTACGGGCAACGAGGCGGCGCGCGCCGCCGAGCTCGGCGAGCGCCTGCGCGCGGGCGAGACGATCGCCTACGTCTCCGAGGCGGGGATGCCCGGGATCTCCGATCCCGGCGAGCGGCTGGTGAGGGCGGCGATCGAGGCGGGCGCCGCGGTCGAGGTGGTGCCCGGCCCCTCGGCGGCGCTGGTGGCGCTGGTCGGATCGGGCCTGCCGGCCGAGCGCTTCACCTTCCTCGGCTTCCCGCCGCGCGACGACGGCCCGCGCCGCGAGCTGTTCGGCGCGCTCCGTCGGCGCGAGGAGACGCTGCTGTTCTACGAGTCGCCCAACCGCGCCGCCGCGACGCTCGCCGACCTGTGCGCCGCCTACGGGCCGCAGCGACGGGCCTGCCTCGCCCGCGAGCTGACCAAGGTGCACGAGGAGTACGTTCGCGGCACGCTCGGCGAGCTTTCGGCGCGGTTCTCCGAGGAGCCGCCGCGCGGCGAGGTGACGCTGGTCGTCGCCGGCGCGACGCCCGACGAGGCCGCCGTGGAGATCGATCTCGAGGCGGCGATCGACGAGCGCCTGCGCGCCGGCGAGTCGCCCAAGGAGATCGCCGCCGCGCTCGCGCTCCAGACGGGAAAGCCGCGCCGGCAGATCTACCAGCTGGCGCTCGCCCGCGGCGGCCGGCGCTGATCCCGCTCAGCGTCCGGCTGGAGCGATGCCGGCGCGCCCCTCGAGGCGCGCGACCCGCTCGCGCAGCTCGGCGTGCTCGCTCCCGTGCTGGCCGAGGAGCAGGTTGTCGATGCGACCCGCCAGCGCCACGAACCCCTCCTGCGTCACGTGGTAGAGCGAATCGAGGCGCGCGTCGAGGCGCCCGTTCGTCTCGTCGAGGCGCGCGTTCGTCTCGTCGAGGCGCGCGTTCGTCTCGTCGATCCGCCCGTCGAGGCGCTCGAAGCCGGCGTGCATCTCCTTGCGCAGGGCATCGATGCGCGCGTTCGTCCCGTCGATGCGCTCGCCCAGTTCGCGGCCGATCGCGCCGGTGCGCGCGCCGAGCGCCTTCATGTCGCTCCAGATGGCCCGCAGGATCGCCGTGTTCTCGTCGCTGCCGCTCATGAGCATCCCCTCTTTACGGTACCACGCGCCTCAGCAAGGGCGATGCCCGCCGAGCGGCGGCGCGACGGCGTGGGCAGTCGCGTGAGCAGGGCGCCTTCGACGTCCGAAGTTCGGACGTCCGTCCGGTTTCCGGCCGGACACCGGACGCAGGGGACGCGCGGCGGCGGCAGCGCGGCGATCAGAACATCGCCTGGGCCCACAGGCCCACGCGGAACAGGTCCAGCCCGTCGACGACGTAGCGCCGCCCGACCTGGTTCACGATCGGCCGGTAGGCGGGGTTGTACTCGCACGGCCTCGTCACGCGCCCCGTCGTCGGCGTGCTGCAGCCCGAGCCCGAATTCGGGTCGAATGACTGCCCCACATCGTCGGCGGTGATGGTGTGCGCCTGGTTGTGGGTGTACTGGAAGCCGAGGTTCAGCCGGACGTACCGTCCGAGCTGCGCCGCGACGGAGAAGTCGGCCCCGAACGACGCGTAGTTCTCGATCTGCGTCAGCCCGGTGTAGGGCTGCCCCTGGTACTTCGTGTTCGGGTTCGAGGTCTGCTTCGGATCGCAGGCCGGGTTCTGCGTCGGGTCGCAGGACAGCGCCGGCGACGAGGCGAGCATCTCCCACACCTCGCTGTAGCCTCGCCCGTCGAACATCCCCTCGATGCGCAGCCGCGCGTCGAGCGTCAGCTTGTACTGCTCTTTGGGCCGCTCCCAGGGGATCCCCTCGAGGCCGAACACCGTCCCCGCCGACTGCTGCGGCCCCTGGTTTCGCTCCGCCGGCCCGTAGTCGACGAACAGCGAGTCGGCGCGCGCGATCGGCAGCTGGTACCAGAGCCCGGCGTACGGCTCGACCCACTTCCAGCGACGTGACACCGCGGTGCGGAAGATGAGGCGGTGCAGGCCCTCGCTGACCCCGTGGTTGGCGTCGGGGTGGGCGCGATCGAACTTCATGATGTTGCCGAACGAGATGTCGCTCTCGAAGCCGAGCACCCAGGTGGGCTTGGTCGGGTCGCGACGCTGCGAGAGCACCGCCCAGTTGATCCCGACGTTGATCGTATCGAACGCGTCGAGCCCGCTGCCGCCGCGCGGCGCGCCCCGGAACAGGAGATTGCCGCTCGTCGGTCCGCCCGCGGCGCCGGCGTCGTAGCCGTTCTTCGGCGCGATCCCGTCGCGGACGGTGCTCGAGTTGGAGGCGTTGACGCAGTTGGGAGTGCCCGTTCCGCCCGGGTAGACGCAGCCCGAGCCGAGCGATTGGTCGTAGTGAAGCTCCGTCTGATCGTCGAGCACGAACGGCAGCTCCACGAACACGCCCAGCTCGTGGAAGATGCCCGCCTCGAGGCGGGCCGACATCGCGTCGCGCGAGCGCGCGTAGGTGAGGTCCTTCAGCACCTGGAGCTCGGACGAACCGGGGACCTCCGCCTCGCGCTTGATGGCGCCGCGCGCCTCGTCGTGCTCGTAGCCGATTCGCGCCCGAAGGTCGAAGGGGTTGTCGTCCTCGAACGCCGTCGCCACGTCGGTGATCTCGGCGGCAGCGGAAGATCGTGCCCCTAAAGGAAGCGCGGACGCGGCGAGGACGAGGGCCGCCATCCACAGCCCACCTCCGAGCCGCTCCGGTCGCATGAGGAGCCACCGTACAGGCCGGCTCCCGACGGTGTCAAGTTGAGCGCCGCCACGCAAACGCCCGCTCCTCGACGGTGAGGCCGCGCCCCATCCGCTCGCCGCGCTCTCTTGAACCCCGAGCGACCGCACCGAAAAACCGCTTGCAGCCGATGCCCGCTCTGTTCCCCCGATGGAGCGACACCGCATTCCGGATTGGGCTCGGAGCGGTCGCCGTCTCGCTGCTCGTGCTCGTCGTCGGGCCAATGATCTACGTGCGCACCCCGTACATCACCGGGCAGTTCTTCGCCTTCGACCAGCCGGTGCAGTTCGACCACCGTCACCACGTGCAGGACGACGGCATCGACTGCCGCTTCTGCCACGACGGCGTCGACAAGGGCAAGCGGGCGGGCGTTCCCCCGACGGAGCGGTGCATGGGCTGCCACGCCCAGGTGTGGCGATCGAGCGTAATGCTCGAGCCGCTGCGGCGCAGCTTCTACTCCGGCCAGCCGATCTCCTGGAACCGCGTCCACCAGCTGCCCGACTTCGTCTACTTCGATCACTCGATCCACGTCGCCAAGGGCGTCGGCTGCGCCAGCTGCCATGGCCGCGTCGACGAGATGGCGGTGGTCTACCAGTCCGCCCCGCTGACGATGGGCTGGTGCCTCGCCTGCCATCGCAGCCCCGAGGCGAACCTCCGCCCGCGCGCCGAGATCACCAACATGGAGTGGCGGCAGACCGACCCCGCGCAGGGGCGCGAGCTGGCCCGCGAGTACGACGTCCGCCCGCCCACCAACTGCACCGGTTGTCACCGCTAGGAGCGCCGCCGTGTCCGACGAACGCCACGCGGGGGGAGAGCAGGACGGCAAGGGCGCCTTCCGCCGCGATCGCCAGGAGCTCTGGCGCCGGCTGATCGAGCACGCCTCCGAGGCCGGCCCGCCCGAGGAGTGGGAGGGCATCGGCCGCCGCGACTTCATGAAGCTCGTCGGCGCGAGCGTCGCGCTGGCCGGCTGCTCGCGTGAGCCGGTCGGCAAGCTCCTGCCCTACACCGTGCGCCCCGTCGGGGTGACGCCCGGCGTGCCCGATCACTTCGCCACCGCGATGGCGATCGACGGCCGCGCCGTCGGGCTGATCGTCGAGTCGCACGAGGGGCGCCCAACGAAGATCGAGGGCAACCCCGCCCACCCCGCCAGCCTCGGCGCGGCCGGCGTCTTCGAGCAGGCGGCGGTGCTCCAGCTGTACGACCCGAGCCGCGCCGGCGCGCTCCGCATGCGCGGCCGCGACGCCTCGTGGGAGTCCTTCTGCGCCGCCTTCTCGCAGCCGCGCACCGACGGCGGCGAGGGGCTGCGCTTCCTGCTGCCGCCGGACACCTAGCCCACGATCGCCGACCTCCTCGGGCGCATCGCGAAGAGCGCTCCCCTGGCTCGGGTAACCTTCACCTCGCCGCTGGCGGGGCAGGATCTCGACGGGGCACGGCTCGCGTTCGGCCGCCCGCTCCAGCCGCTTCCCGATCTCTCGCAGGCCGGCGCGCTGCTCTGCCTCGACGCCGATCCCCTCGGCCCATCGCCGTGGCAGCTCGCCTGGGCGCGCCAGTTCGCGCAGCGCCGCACCCTCGGGGCCGACGGCCAGATGAGCCGCCTCTACGTCGTCGAGGCGATGCTCAGCCTCACCGGCACGATGGCCGACCACCGGCTGCGCCGCCGCTCCGTCGAGGTCGGCCGCTTCGCCGCCGCCGTGCTCGCCGAGGTGATCGCGCTCGGTCATGCGCCGCCCGGAATGCCCGGCGACCTCCCGACGCGCCTCGACAAGATGCGCGATCCCGATCGCCGTACGGCGCAGGCGGTGGCGCGCGACCTCGCGCGGCGCGGCGGCGACGCGCTCGTCCTGGTCGGAGAGCGCCAGCCCGCGGCGGTCCATGCGCTCGGCCACGCGCTCAACGCGGCGCTCAGCGCGCGCGGGGCGCGGCTCCTCCCTTCGCCCTTCATCG
>JAJXSP010000092.1 GCA_021784515.1 Myxococcales bacterium
TCACCACGAAGGAGTGTTTGAGGGAATAGGAATAAAGGTGATAGACGACCTCGATTCCCGGCTTCTTCGGCCAGTCGACGGCCGTGAGGTTCTGCAGGAAGTCGAAGCGCAGCTCGGCGTCGTCGCCGAGGGCGCGCGCCACGTCGTGCCACCGCTCGGGGGTGACGCGGCAATAGGGGTCTTTCGTGTTCTCGGTGGTAAAGGCGGAGACGGCGTCGCCCACCAGCGACTGGAGGCGCGCGAAGACGGCGGCGGCGTCCATCACTCCCTCTCCGACGGTGCGGCGCCCCTGGCGGCGTCACGGCGGGCGCGACGGACCCACTCGAGGTCGCCGTTGCGCCAGACGTAGGCGAGGCCGAGGGCGAGGATGGCGATGAAGGCGAACAGCTCGGCGAAGGCGAGGCCGCCCTGTCCGAGGGCGACGAAGCGCTTGAAGACCACGGCGACGGGGTAGGTGAAGGCGACCTCGACGTCGAAGATGAGGAAGATGAGGGCGACGATGTAGAAGCGCGGGTTGAAGTTGAACCAGGCCGGCTCGACGGGGATCTCGCCGCACTCGTAGATCAGCGACTTCTCCTTCTGCGGCACGCGCGGGCGGAGCAGCCAGCCGACGCTGAGCATGGCCAGTGGAACGGCGGTGCCGATGGCGACGAAGAAGAGGATGTTGGCCAGACCGAATTGCATCAGCGCACCTCGGAGGGCGACCGGCCGGCCCGCGGAAAGCGCGGGAAACCGCTGGAATGCTTGGAGTATTTGCGATTCATGGGCTGGAGCCGGGATAGCGTATAGCGAATCGGGCGCCAACCGTCAAGCTAAATCCCGGACGCGGAAGACCCCTCGAGCGACCCCTTCCCCGACGGAAAATGCCCGTGAGGGCGGACGGTCAGCGCTTGACGAAGGCGCCGTCCACGAGCTGGTCGCGGGCCCATGGAAAGCGCACCTTGCTCGGCGCTTCGAGGGCCCACACGTCCGGGCAGAAGCCGGGCACGCGGCGCACCAACGCCACCGTGGTCACGGGGCCGGCCCCGACCAGGCTCAGCTCGCGCTCGGCGATCTTGAAGGTCTCGCCCGACTGCGAGAGGTCGTCGCACAGCGCGAGGCGCATGCCCGCGACGGCGGGCGTCGGGGCGACGACGACGGTGGTGGCGCCGCGGTGCTTCTTCAGGCGCACCGGGAAGTAGTCCACGCCGAGCAGGAAGGAGAGGTGGCAGCCGACGATGGAGCCGCCGCGGGCCACGCCCACCACCGCGTCGATCGGCCCGCGCTCGGAGACGGCGAGGGCGAGGCCGTGCATCAGCGCGTCGAACTCGTCCCATGAGATCTGCCGGCGCGGCGTCATGCCGCCGAGGATACCGTCGGCCGATCGAGTGTCAAAATCAGCGCAGAAGCGCCGCGCAGCGGACCCCTCTGGCCGTCGAGGAGAGCTGTACTAAGCTTCGCGCCGTGCGAGTGGCCGTCGTCCTCCTGTGCGCGTTGGCCCCGGCGGCGCGCGCCGGGATCCCGGACGGGGCGTTCGCGCGCGTCGAGGGCACGCAGTTCGTCGTCGAGGGGCGGCCGTTCGCATTCGTCGGCGCCAACCTCGCCGCGCTCCAGGGCGAGCACAACCGCGAGATGGCGGGCGCCACCGTCGAGGCGCTCGCCCGCGACGGGCTGCGGGTCGGCCGCGTGTGGGCGTTCGGCGAGGGCCCGGCCGACGCCTCGGAGTGGTACCGCCGCGACCACCTGTTCCGCGCCGGCCCAGACGGCTTCATCGAGGAGTCGTACCGCGCGCTCGACCGGCTGCTCGTCGCCGCGCGCGCCGCCGGCGTGCGGCTGATCGTGACGCTCGCCAACCAGTGGCCCGACTACGGCGGCATGCCGATGTATTTGCGCTGGGCCGGGCTGCCCGCGGGCGACGTCGCCTCGTTCTATCGCGACGAGCGGGTGCGCGGCTGGTTCCGCGACGGGGTGGCGAAGTTGCTCGGGCGGGTCAACCACCTGACGGGCCAGCGCTACGTGGACGACCCGACGATCTTCTCGTGGGAGCTGACCAACGAGTCGACCGTCGATACGCCCGACGAGGCGGCGGCGCGGCGGGCGTGGATCGCGGAGATGGCGCGCTTCATCAAGGAGCGCGATCCCAACCACCTCGTCGCGGCGGGGCTGGGCGGCTACCAGACGCGCGCCGACCGCGCCGAGTGGATCCGCGTGCACCGACTGCCGGAGATCGACTACTGCGACAGCCACCTCTACCCGCAAACCACGGACACCGCGCGCAGCTGGCGGCGCCTGCGCGACTTCCTCGACGACCGCGCGCAGCTCGCGCACCACGTGATCCGCAAGCCGCTGGTGATCGGCGAGTTCGGCTTCCACACCTCGGGCGACGACGGCGAGCGCTGGCTGGGCGCGCCGCGGGCCACCTGGTTCGCGCGCGTGCTCGACCGGCTCGCGCTCGACGGCGCGGCGGGGGCGCTGGTGTGGATCTACGAGCCGTTCGCGGGCCGACCGCGCGACTTCGGGATCTACGTCGATCGGCCGGACACCGACGACGTGCGGCGGGTGCTGGCGCTCCGCGCCGCGCATGCGACGGCGACGGAGCCGCGCGAGGCCAACCCGCGCCTCTCCGACGCGGGGGGCGCACGGCCGCTCTACGATCCGGTCATCACCGTCGGAGGCCCGGCGCGGCGGCCGCACGACGGCTGGCTCGCGCGCGACGGCGGCGAGCGGGTGCTCGAGATCCCACCCGAGGAGTTCGTCGACGCGCGCTTCGAGCGCGCCGGCGTCTGGGACCGGACCGCGCTCGCGCACGTGTACGGCTCGGGGCCGGGGCGGTTCCGCTACCGCTTCGCCGCGCCGGTCGGGATGCGCGCGCCGTCGCGGGTGGTGATCCGGGCGCGGGTGTCGTCGGAGTGGCCGGGCACGACGAAAGCGCCAGCCGACGGCGGCTCGCGGGTGGACGTGCTGCTCGACGGCGCGCGCGTGGCGACGGTGGAGGCGATCCCCGACGACGGCGCGGGGACCATGCAGGAGATCGCGCTCCACGATCCGAAGCTCTTGCGACGCCTCGCCCACGGCGACCACTGGCTCGCCTTCGCGGTGGCCGATCGCGCCGACAACCACGGCGTCTGCATCTACGGCGCGCCGACGGGCCGCGGCCGCCCGCCCGTCGGAGAGGCGGCGCCGATCCAGGTCCTCTACCAGCCCGCCGAAACGCTCGCCGCGAGCCGGTGAGCTAGCTCCCGACCTTCTTCGCCAGCTCGGCCGGCGAGAGCGAGAGGAAGGCGCGCCACTCGTCGCGCAGCACCGGCACGCAGGCCGCGACCAGATCGGCGAGCGCCTCCGCGATCGTCGCCACCGGCTGGCCGCGCACGCGGTCCACCACCTGTGGCGTGGTCCGCCGGTGCAGGTCGGCCAGCCGCACCGCGAGCAGGCGCGCCACCGCGTCGGCGTAGGGCCCGCGCAGGTCCTTCGACTTCACCTTCTGCGCGTCGGCGAGCCAGCGCTGCGCGACGTGCCCCACGCCGCCCACCGAGGCGAGCCCGAGCAGCGGGTCCACGGTGGCGGGGTTGCGCCGCTCGACGAACGCCTGCTTCACCGAGGGCGCGTCGGGCTGCGGCTTCCACTCGACGTAGCGCTCGATCGTCCCGAGCGCGCCGCCATCGAGCGCGAGGTGCAGGATCACGCGGTCGACGCAGAAGCTGGAGGCACCCTTGCCGTGGAGCTGCCACGCCCGCACCAGCTTCGCGCCGCGCACGGCGGGCGTGTTCTCGGAGTAGCTGCCGAGGGCGGCGGCGATCCCGGCGGTGCCCGGGTGCTCGCCGACGACGTGCGTCGACTCGTCGAGCCGCACCTGCGACAGCGGCGAGTCGACGGCGGCGAGGTGCTCGGCGAAGGCCGCCGCGTCGGGGAGCCCGCCCTGCCCGGCGAGCAGCCGCTCGGCCCAGGTGGTCGCCAGCAGCCGCGCCCGCGCGAGCGCCGTCTCCGAGGGCGCGCCGTCGAGCGCGTGGGCGAGCGCCTTGTCGTCGTCCCGATCCTTGGGCAGGCGCTGGTCCTCGGCGACGGCGAACGCGCACGCCGCGCGGGCGAGGTCGCGCGCGAGCGACCCGTGCGCCACCACGTCGAAGTCGGTGCAGTCGATCTGCGCCGTCGCCGCCGAGGCGCCCACCGCGCCGAGGTTCTCGGGGTGCGCGTCGCCGAGCAGCGGCCCGTGGATCTCGTGCGCCGGCATGTGCCAGAACTCGGGCAGCCCGGCGAGGTCGGCGACGAAGGTGGCGTTGGTGGCGCGCAGCAGCTTGTAGGGCGAGCGCCGGATCTTCTGGTACTTCCCCTCGACGCGGCGGAGCCCGTCGCGGTTGGCGGCGGCGGTGTCGTGGTCGTCGACGACAAAAGCGTGGATCACCCGATCGATCGCGGCGCGCTTGCCCATGGTCGCGGAGGATACCGCCGAAGACGCTGCTAGTGTCCTCCGTCGCCGCGCACGCCCCCATCCGGCGTGGGGGCGAAGTAGCGCCCGAGGTCGTTCGCGGTGACCCAGTGCCCGTTGCGGTAGAAGAACAGCGGGTAGAGCAGCCCCCGCGCCTCCCCCTTGCGCTTCACCCGCACGTGGAACACCGGGCCGCTCACGTGCATCGCGCGCAGGGCGGCGCGGTCGGCGTCGGTGCCGCGCTCGGCGACGGGGACCACCTCGACGTCGTCGTAGGCGCGCTCGGTGATCCGCGCCACCAGCTCCATCGAGCCGATGTTCACCAGCGTGGCGATCATCGACAGGTACCGCGGCCGCAGGAAGCGCGCCTGCTCGACGCCGAAGACCGCGTCGAGGTCCTCGTCGGTCATGGTGAACGAGGCCATCAGGTGGTGGACGCGCTCGCGCTCGTCGTGCTGCGACGCAGCAAGGATGTCGGCCCAGATCGCGTGGAGACCGTCGGCGTCGCCGGCGTAGCTGCGCTCGAGCGGCGGCGGGTTGCGGCCATCACCCTCGGGCGGCGCCTTCGGGCAGCCGCCGAGCGCGAGCACGGCGGCGAGCGGAATCGCGCGGAGGCGCATGGGTGAAGGACGCCGCGGCAGGGCGGAAGTTCCCATTGAGACCGCTCACCCGCGCCGGCGGCGCGCCATCTCCTGGTCGATCTCGCGGCGCGAGTCGCGCTCTTTGGCCGCCTCCCGCTTGTCGTGCTGCTGCTTGCCGCGGCACAGCCCGAGCTGCACCTTCACCCGCCCCTCCTTCAGGTACAGCTCGAGCGGCACCAGCGTGTAGCCCTTCTCGTCGACGGCGCGCCCCAGCTTCTCGATCTCCTTCTTGTGGAGCAGCAGGCGACGCGTGCGCTTGGGCTCGTGGTTGTAGCGGTTGGCCTGCGGGTACTCGTTGATCTGCAGCGAGTGGAGCCACATCTGGCCGTTCTCGACGCCCGCCCACGCGTCGCTCATCGAGGCGGCGGCCTCGCGCAGCGACTTGACCTCCGACCCGCGCAGCTCGATCCCCGCCTCGATCGTCTCCTCGACGGAGTACTCGTGGCGCGCGCGCCGGTTGCGCACCAGCACCTTGATCTCGTCGCCCTTGTGGCGGTCGCCCATGGCCGGCGCATGATGGACGCGGGCGCCGTGGTGTCAAGGTCAGGGGAGGGCGCGCGCCAGCGTCAGCACGTCGACGCGGGAGGCCCCTCCGTCGAGGAGCGCCCGCGCGCACGCCCCGGCCGTCGAGCCGGTGGTCATCACGTCGTCCACCACCACGAGGTGCAGGTCCGCGCAGCGCTGGCCGCGCGTGACGGCGAAGGCGCCGCGCACGTTGGCCCGTC
Organism: Myxococcales bacterium; assembly: GCA_021784515.1. Taxonomy (GTDB): domain Bacteria; phylum Myxococcota_A; class Polyangia; order Palsa-1104; family SHYY01; genus SHYY01. The sequence continues at coordinate 5,769 of JAJXSP010000092.1, forward strand.
GGGCCGCCGCCTCGAGACGCGCTTGCGCCGGCGTGTCGCGAACCCGATCGAGCAGCTCGCGCACCGGCGGTCCGACGCCGCCGAGCGCGCGCGCCTCGCGGGCCAAAAGCGACGCCTGGTTGAACTGCCGCGCCGCCAGACGCCGCGGGTGGAGCGGCACCGGCACCAGCGCGTCCACCGTCGGCGGCAGCGTCAGCACCGACGGCGCGAGCAGCCGCCCGAGCGCCCGCGTGCGCTCCGGCTGGCCACCCAGCTTCCAGCGCCGCATCGCCACCGCCAGCTCGCCGCCGAACACGAACGGCGAGCGCGCCCGCGAAAAGGGCGGCGGCGCGCGCACGCAGCCGAGGCAGGCGACCGCGGTCGCCCCCGACGGCAGGGGCAGCCCGCAGCGGAGGCAGGGCGAGGCGATCGGCTCGAGCGTCGCCGCGCAGGCCGCGCAGAGCGACCGTTCGCCGTCGGTGAGCGCGCCGCAGGCGGCGCAGGTGGAGGGCAGCAGCAGCTCGGCCGCCCCGCGCAGGAGAGTGCTTAGCGCGCGCATGGGGGTGGATTGTCGGCGGCCGCCGCCACAAGTTGCGCCGCGCGCCGGCGAAAGGGTTATCCTCCGCGCGTGAACCGAGCGGTCGTCGTGTTCTCACTGATCGTCGGCGGCTGCGCGGCGTCGCCGAGGCAGACCGATTCGCCCGACGGTGGCGTCGCCGATCAGGGCGGCATCCGGCACGACCTGCGCGGGGCCGATCTCACCGTCGGCCGCGACCTCGCCGCGCACCCATCCGACCTCGCGAACGCCGATCTCGCGGGTGACGACCTCGCCGCGCCGCCCGATCTCTCGGTCGCCGATCAGTCGGTGGCGGTCGATCAATCGATGGCGCCCGACCTGACGCCGATCCCCGATATGTCGGTGCCGCCGGACCTGACCGTGCCACCGGACCTCAGGTTGCCGCCGCAGGACATGTTTTCGCTGTGCGCCTGCGCCCACCCCTGCTTCTTAGGCGCTCCCTGCAACCTCGGCTGCTGTTTCGAGGACGTGGTCGCCAACAAGTGCCTGCCCAACCCGCTGTGCGCCTTCCTGCAGAACAACGACATGTGACCGCGATGCACGTGCTCATCACGGGGGCCTCGGCGGGGATCGGCGCGGCGCTCGCGCGCGAGTTCGCCGCCGCCGGCGCCTCCCTCTCGCTCGCGGCGCGGCGCAAGGAGCTGCTCGACGCGCTGGCCGCCGACCTGAAGGTGCCGACCCACGTCGCGGCGGTCGACCTCGAAAGCCCCGACGCGGCGGTCGCATTCCTCGCCGGCGCCGAGGAGGCGCTCGGCCCGGTGGACGTGCTGATCAACAACGCCGGGATCCAGATCGTCGAGCGCGCCGTCGAGACCGAGGCCGCCCGCGGCCGCGCGATGCTCGACCTCGACCTGGTCACGCCGCTGGTCCTCTCGCGCGCGGTGCTGCCGGCGATGCTCGCGCGGCGCGCGGGGACGATCGTCGACGTGGCCTCGACGGCGGCGCTGGCGCCCACGCCGGGGATGTGGTGGTACAACGCCGCCAAGGGGGGCCTCGCCGCGGCCTCGGAGAGCCTGCGCGGCGAGCTGCGCCGAAGCGGCGTCCACGTGGTCACCGTCTACCCCGGGCCGATCGACACCGACATGGGGCGCGCCGGCTACGCCGCCTACCCGCCGCAGTCGGGCATCGCGCTGCTCCCGAAGGGCGACGCCCCGACGCTCGCGCGCAAGGTGCGCCGCGCGGTGGAGCGGCGCCGGGCGCGCGTGATCTACCCGTGGTTCTACACCCTCACGCGCTGGTTCCCGACGGTGACGCGCTGGTTCCTCGACCGCGGCACGCCGCCGCCGATCCCGCTCGCCCAGCGCAGCCGCGTCGATCAGGCGCGGTGATAGGGCTCGCCGCGCACGATCGACAGCGCGCGGTAGAGCTGCTCCACCAGCACCACGCGCGCGATCCGGTGCGGCAGCGTGAGCCGCGAGAGCGCCAGCTTCTCGTCGGCGCGCTCCACCGCCGCCGCGGGCAGCCCGTCGGCGCCGCCGATCAGGAAGGCCACGCCCGCCGTGCCCGAGCCCATCCAGGTGGCGAGCTTTTTCGCCAGCTCGTCGGAGGTCGGCTCGCGGCCGCGCTCGTCGAGGGCGACCACCCGGTAGCGCGGCGGGATGCGCGCGACGAGCGCGTCGCCGTCCTTCACTTCGACGATCTCGATCGGCAGGTGGCGCGCGATGCGCTTTTCGTACTCGTCGCACGCCGCGCGCACCCACTCCTCGCGTAGCCGGCCGACGGCGAGCACGAGGAGCTTCACGACGCGAAGGCCGCCGCGAACTCCGTCGGCGACGGGCGCTCGCCGACCCCCTTGGCGAGCGCCGCGGCCAGGGCACGTTCGATCGCCTCGGGAGCGCCGATGCCGCGCGAGGCGAGCGTCGGCGGCGCCTCGTCGAGGTGCGCGTGCATCCACTGGATCGGCGTCGCGGCCTGGAACAGCGGCGCGAAGGTGACGAGCGCGATCACCGTCGCGGCGAGCGCGTAGACGTCGGTGCCCGGCGCGACCGGATCGCCGCGCCACAGCTCGGGCGCCATGTAGGGCGGCGAGCCGATGAACTGCCCGCCGGTGCTCGCGCCGATCGGCCGCGCCACGTTGAAGTCGATCAGCTTGATCACGCCGCCGTCGACGGAGAAGAGGTTCTCGGGCTTGATGTCGCCGTGGATGAAGCCGGCGCGGTGGAGCGCCGCCAGCCCGCTCGCCGCCTCGGCGACGACCGCCGCCACCACCGGGAGGTCCACCCGTCCTTCGCCCGCGGCCGCGCGCACCGTGCGCCCGACGAGCAGCTCGGCGGCGAGCCACGCCCCCTCGGGATCGACGGCGACCAGCACCGGCAGCTCCGGGCAGCGCGCGCGCTCGAGGATCTCCGCCTCGCGCAGGAGCAGCACCCTGCCCGCCTCGTCGCGCGGGAGCTTGATCGCCACCGCGCGACCGGTCGCCACCTCGACGCCGGCGATCACCTCGGCCGCGGCGCCGCCGCCGAGCACGCGCTCGCCGCGAAACCGTCCACCGACGACAAACGCATCCATCCCGCGGGGAAGCTAGCACGCGAATGGATCGATCGCGCGCGGGCCGTGCGATGCTGCGCGCCACACCCCGCGAGGAGAGACGATGACCGCCATGTGGATCGCCCTCGCATTCGCGGCCGTCGCCGCCGCCGCGCTGGCGGTGCTGCTCGCGCTCACGCGCCCGGGGGCGCGCCTCTCCTCGAGCCGCGGCGTCCGCCTCGCCCGCATCAGCCGCCTCTCGGCGGGCTTGTGGGCGAGCTGGCTCGGCGCCCACCTGCGGCGCGTCTTCGCCGGCCGCGAGCGGCGCACCCGCATCGACTCGGCCCGTCGCAAGGCCGACGCCGAGGCGATCGTCGCGGCGATGGGCAACATGAAGGGCGCCTTCATGAAGCTCGGGCAGATGCTCTCCTTCATCAGCGAGGACATCCCGCCCGAGTACCGCGCGGCGCTCGCCTCGCTGCAGGCGCAGGCGCCGCCGATGGACTTCGCCCTCCTGCGCGACGTCGCCGAGCGCGAACTGGGCCGGAGCCTCGAGCGGGCGTTCGCGCGCTTCGACGCCGAGCCGCTCGCCGCGGCGTCGATCGGCCAGGTGCACCGCGCCTGCCTCCCGACGGGCGAGGAGGTGGTGGTCAAGATCCAGTACCCCGGCGTGGCCGACGCGATCCGCGGCGACCTCCAGAACGCCGCCATGCTCTACCGGGCCGGCGCGATGTTCTTCCCGGGGCTCGATCCCGCGCCCGTCGTCGACGAGCTGCGCGCCCGCATCACCGAGGAGCTGGACTACCTGCACGAGGCGCGGGGCCAGCGCGCCTTCGCCGACCTCTACGACGGCCACCCCTTCATCCGCGTGCCGCGGGTGATCGAGAGCCACTCCACCGCGCGCGTGCTCACCTCGGAGTTCGTCGCCGGGCGCCGCTTCTCCGACGTGCTCGCCCTCGACCAGGCGGCGCGCGATCGCTACGCCGAGATCCTCTATCGCTTCGTCTTCGGTTCGCTCGGGCGCTTCGGCGTGTTCAACGGCGACCCGCACCCCGGCAACTACCTCTTCGACGACGCGGGGCGTGTGGTGTTCCTCGACTACGGCTGCGTGAAGTACTTCCCCGAGGAGATGCTGCGCACCTGGACCAGCCTCGTCTCGGCGCACCTCGCGGGCGACCGCGACGCCTTCCTGCGCCTGCTCGTCGCGCTCGGCTTCTTCCCCGCCGACGCCGGCGTCGACCGCGACGTGGTGTACGACTACTTCGGCTACTTCTACGAGCCGTTCCACGACGACCGCGCGTTCGGCTTCACGACCGAGTACACGGGCAAGTCGTTCAAGCTGATCTTCCGCCCCGAGGGGCGGTTCGCGCCGCTGTCGAAGGTGCTCAACATGCCGCGCGACTTCGTCTTCGCGAACCGCATCCAGTGGGGCGTCTACTCGATCCTGGCGCAGCTCGGCGCGACGGCGAACTGGCACCGCATCGACGGCGAGTTCCGCCACGGCGACCCGCCCTCGACGGAGCTGGGCCGCCTCGACCGCGAGCACTTCGCGCGCTGGGAGGCGCGGCACGGCTGTTCTGGCCCCAACCTTCAGGCCGGGGGTCCAGATCATCAGGGCGGTTCGCCGACTTGACAGGTCGAGCCACGCAGGTTCCCCTTCGCGGATGGCAAGCCAGCTCTTCGCGAAGAAGCCGCTCAAGCTGCTGCTCGAGGAGATGGCGGGGGAGAACCGCCTGCGCCGCGTCCTCGGCCCGGTGACGCTCTCCAGCCTCGGCGTCGGCGCGATCATCGGCACCGGCATCTTCGTCCTCACCGGCGTCGCCGCGCACGACAAGACCGGCCCGGCGCTGATGCTCTCCTTCGTCGTCGCCGGCATCACCTGCGTCTTCGCCGCGCTCTGCTACGCCGAGTTCGCCTCGATGGTGCCGGTCGCCGGCTCGGCCTACACCTACGCCTACGCGACGCTTGGCGAGCTGTTCGCCTGGATCATCGGGTGGGACCTGGTGCTCGAGTACACGGTCGCCTCCGCGACGGTGGCGCACGGCTGGTCGCACTACTTCCAGGACTTCCTCGGCCTGTTCGGCGTGCACCTGCCCAAGGTGCTGACGAACGCGCCGTTCGACTACGACACCGTGGTCGGTCACGTCGCGGCGACGGGGAAGTGGTTCGATTTGCCGGCGATCATCGTCGCCTTCCTCGTCACCGCCGTGCTGGTGAAGGGGATCCAGGAGAGCGCCCGCTTCAACACCGCGATGGTGGCGGTGAAGCTGGTGATCGTCCTGTTCGTGATCGCCGTCGGCTCCTTCTTCGTGAAGCGGGCGAACTGGCACCCGTTCGCGCCGTTCGGCCTCTCGGGCGTCAGCCTGTTCGGCCACACGCTCTTCGGCCAGACCGGCAAGGGCGGCGAGCCGCTCGGCATGCTCGCCGGCTCGGCGACGATCTTCTTCGCGTACATCGGCTTCGACTCCGTCTCGACGCACGCCGAGGAGGCGAAGAACCCGCGCCGCGACGTGCCGATCGGGATCATCTCGTCGCTCCTCATCTGCACCACTCTCTACATCGCCGTGTCGGCGGTGATCACCGGCATGGTGCCCTACGGGCAGATCAACATCGACGCGCCCGTCTCGACGGCGTTCGCGCAGGTGGGGCTGCCGTGGGCGCAGTTCCTCATCTCGCTCGGCGCGCTCACCGGCATCACCTCGGTGCTGCTGGTGCTGATGCTGTCGCAGCCGCGCGTGTTCCTCGCGATGGCGCGCGACGGCCTGGTGCCCGAGAGCTTCTTCGGCGCGGTGCACCCGCGGCTGCGCACGCCGTGGAAGTCGACCATCCTCACCGGCTTCTTCGTCGCCGGGATGGGCGGCTTCCTGCCGCTGCGCATCCTCGCCGAGCTGGTCAACATCGGCACCCTGCTCGCGTTCGTGATCGTCTGCGCGGCGGTGCTGATCATGCGCAGGACCAACCCCGAGGCCGAACGCCCGTTCCGCGTGCCCTTCGTGCCGCTCGTGCCGATCCTCGGCATCGCCTCGTGCCTGCTGCTCATGTTCTCGCTGCCCGCCGAGAACTGGCTGCGCCTCTTCGTGTGGCTCGCGATCGGCTTCGTCATCTACTTCGGCTACGGGCGCAAGCACAGCGTGATGGCGCGCGAGCGGGCGAAGCAGGCCGGCGACGGGGCGGCGCAGGCGAGCGGGGGGTGAGCGAGCCTCGTTCGTTGTCGATCCCGTTCTCGTTTCTCGTTCGAGCCGTTTGGTGCCCGGCGGCTGAAGCCGCGGGCAACCTGCTGGGGAAGCCTGCCTTCGCAGGCTCCAAAAATCGGAGAGACAGTGACCTCAGCCGGGGTCATCGGGGCCCGCGAAGGCGGGCCCTGGCGAACAGGTTGCCCGCGGCTTCAGCCGCCGGGCGCCAGACAAGGATCTCATTGCAGGCCGCCGGCTCGAACGGCTGCGTTCCTTTACGTGGCGGGATTGGGGTTTTGACTCGTGACGTGTCGAGAGACGCTCACGGTTCTCGTTCTCGTCGCGCCTCGCCGGAGTCGCCACCCCGCCTTGACCAACGTGTTCCTGATCGGGCCCTTGCCGGCCGCGGCTACGGACTCGCCGATCCGGGCGGCGTGATCGCGATGCGCCCGAGGAGCGAGAACCGGCCCTCGACGACCTCGTATGTCACTCGCTGCCCGCAGCCTTCCAGAATCCGGCCTGCGGCGACGACCCCGATCTGACCCGGCGCGCAGGGCAGGTCGCGCGCGGCGCTCGCCAGCGCGGCCGCCGCGGTCGCCGCGCTCGGGTCGTCCTCCCACGCCTCGTGCACGCCGCCATCGGTGGCGACGACGGCGATTCGACGCTGTCCGGTGCAGGTGAACCACGGCCAGACCCCACCCTGTCCGCCGTTGGCGTTCGGGTCGTAGGGGTGCGCGCAGACGAAGCGCGAGAGAGCGTCGCAGCCAGACACCATCGCCGGCACGCTCCCGCCCGACCCGTAGCGAGGAACTTCTCCGGTCAGCGTCACCGTGACCTCGCTCGGTGGGCAGTTCGCGTGCGCCGCCAAAAAGGTCTTCTTTGCAACCGACGCGGGACCGGCGCAGCCCCAAAGCAGCAGCGTCCCGGCGAGCCCGACTACCGCAGACGTCCTCGCGCTCACTGTCCGGTCCGTTTTCTCGCATCCGAGGCGACCGCCTGGCAGTTCGGCGCGTAGCTGAACGACCCGCTCGCCTCGATGTAGTAGCCGCTGTCGCCGCCGCGCCAGCACTCGTAGGTCGCCTCCTCGCCGCAGCCCGTCGCGGTGAGGAAGACCGCCGCACGCTCGCGCGCGATCTCCTCCGCGTGCGCCTGCTCCCACATCCGCCTCCGCTCCGCGTCGGTGGCGATCTCGGCGGGTGGCGCCGCGACCACCGGATCGTGCGGGACCGCCGTGACGCGCTCGACCGGGCACGTGAGGTCAGCGGCGAACTTGTGGCGAACCGCCAGCTCGACGGTGTTGCAGCCGGTGGGGTCGCACCAGTCGGGCGCGAGGCAGGTCGCCGGCCGGTCGGTGTTGTCGAGGTGCCCGTCCTCGATGCCCTCGGCAATGATCTGGCTTGGAAAGCACGGGACGACCTCGACGGCGTTGCAGCCGGCGACCTCGAAGACGGTCATATTCGGGCGGCTCAATTCGGCGCGCGGGCGCAGAGCCGTCGCGTGACAGCCCGGGTGCCGGCTCAAGAACGAGGTAGTCGCCGCCTCGCGCAGGGTCGGCCCGCACCCGACGAGAGCGATCGCAGACAGCGCGATGGCGATCCTGCGGCTCACTCTTGCGGTCGACGGCATTTCGGTCTCCTCTTCGAACGGCACTGTAACGTCACCATGTCGCCCAGGCAGGCGCGTCTCGAGAAGTCCCCCTTGACAACCGTCCGCTCGACTGCTGCCATCGCGCCACACCACCCCGAAGGAGGAGGACACGATGACCGCACGCACAGGCGGTCGGGGCCAGGCGGCAGAGCCGGCTCCCGATCCGAAGACCCCGCAACAGCATCGCGACGAGCTGCTCGCCAAGGGCAACGCCGCCGTGGCGACGGGCGCGCGCCCGTCGCTCGACCTCGACGAGCTCATCAAGTCCGTACGCGCCATCGAAGACGAGATCCGCAAGGATGCCACGCTGGCGGCGGCGGCCGCGCGGCGCGGGATGACCGCGGCCCTGGTCGCCGGCGCGGGCCTGCTCGCCGACGAGCTGGAGCGCGTGAAGAACGCCGCGCCGCCGACGCTCCACGGCCTGGAGCTGCTGTCGCCCGCCGACCGCACATTCGTCCTCGAGGCGCTCGGCCTCGTCACCGATCTCCGCAAGTCGGTCGGCGACGCGGCGCGCGAGCTGGGCACGCCCGACGCGGCGCACCTCCTCGGCGTGGGCGCGAAGCTGCCCCGCTCGGTCCCCTCGGTTCGCCGCGCGCTGCACACCTTCCGCGCCGGCGCTCCCGACCGCCTGGCGCTCCTCACCCACGCCGGCGTGATCCCCGAGGACCTCGCCGAGGTGGAGGCCCTCGAAACGAAGCTCAAGGCGGTGGAGAAGGGCAAGGGCCAGCGCGCCGACGAGCGCGACGAGCTGTCCGAGACGCTCTCGGCGCTCGGCATCGCCCTCGAGCACTTCGTCACGCTGTACCGGGCGCGCATGCGGATGGCGACGCGCAAGGACCCGAAGAAGATGGTCGACGCGCTGTCCCTCCTGCCGCGGCGAACCGAGCGGCGCCAGCGCCCCGCCGCGCCGCCCGCGCCCGAAGCGGGCCAGGACGGAAAGCCCGCCTGAGGATCATCCGCCGTCTGCGGCGACCAACGCACTGCGGTTACGGCTGGAACCGGCGCTTGACCTCATCGTGATCGATCGCCTGGCCTGCATCGAGTTGGAAAAGCCCGCGCTCGACCTTCGCGAGAAAGCACAGCCTCTCGATGGCCTCCTCGACGGTGGCGTCGTCGGGAAGATCATCGAGAGCGTGGAGGATCCTCTGCTTGCGCGCGGTGTTGCCCATGCGCGAAAAGCGAGCACCGATCCCCCGCGGCGAGATGGCGTTTCGCCGCTGGCTCGCCGGCGCCGAAGTTCCTGAGGAGCTGATTTTTGGGAGGAGAGAGCGCCAGCCCGTGGCCCAACTCGAGCCTTTGGACGGAGCCAGCACAATGATGCCCAACGCGCCTCACAAGCGGTGTCGGATCGCAGGGGAGACAAGGG